>NZ_JBHVKJ010000032.1:0-76286 GCF_042798275.1 Nocardioides sp. NPDC057767
GAGTTGGCACCGTGGTGCCAGCTCGGCCGACGTACGTGACGTCTCGACCGACGTACCTGACGTCTCGTCAGAGGGCGGCGGCCACCAGCTCCGCGATCTGGACCGTGTTGAGCGCGGCGCCCTTGCGAAGGTTGTCGTTGGAGATGAACAGCGCGAGGCCGCGGTTGTCCGGCACGCCCTCGTCCTGACGGATCCGGCCGACGTAGGACGGGTCCTTGCCGGCGGCGTGGAGAGGCGTGGGTACGTCGCGGAGCTCGACGCCCGGGGCGTTCGCCAGGATCTCGGTGGCGCGCTCGGGGGTCAGCGACGAGGAGAACTCGGCGTTGACCGCGAGCGAGTGGCCCGTGACGACCGGGACGCGGACGCAGATGCCGGAGACGCGGAGGTCGGGCAGGGAGAGGATCTTGCGGGACTCGTTGCGGAGCTTCTGCTCCTCGTCGGTCTCGCCCAGGCCGTCCTCGACCAGCGACCCGGCGTAGGGAAGGACGTTGTAGGCGATCGTCTCGACGTACTTCTCCGGCTCGGGGAACGCGATCGCAGACCCGTCGTAGGCCAGCTCACGGGCCTTGTCGCCGGCAGCGGCGACACCGCTGACGAGCTCCTCGACACCGGCGACGCCGGAGCCGGAGACCGCCTGGTAGGTGGAGACGACGAGGCGCTCGAGGCCGGCCTCGTCGTGGAGCGCCTTGAGCACCGGCATCGCGGCCATCGTGGTGCAGTTGGGGTTGGCGATGATGCCCTGGCGAGCCTCGATCACCCCGGCCATCGCGGACGAGTTCACCTCGGAGACCACCAGCGGGATCGCGGGGTCCTTGCGCCAGGCCGAGGAGTTGTCGATGACGATCACGCCGGCCTCGGCGAACTTCGGCGCCAGCGCCTTCGAGGTGGCGCCGCCGGCCGAGAAGATCGCGATGTCGAGACCCGACGGGTCGGCGGTCGCGGCGTCCTCGACGACGATCGAACGGTCACCGAACTCGATGGTCTTGCCCGCCGAGCGTGCAGAGGCGAAGAAACGTACTTCGCCGAGCGGGAAGTTCCGCTCGAGCAGGATCTGGCGTACGGCGACGCCCACCTGCCCGGTGGCTCCCACGATTCCCAGGTTGACACTCATCGGCCGGTCCCTCCGTAGACGATGGCCTCTCCGTCGCTGTCGAGGCCGAATGCTCTGTGTGTGGCGCGCACTGCGCGGTCGAGGTCGTCGGCGCTGACGAGCACCGAGACGCGGATCTCCGAGGTCGAGACCATCCTGATCAGGACTCCCTCGGCGGCGAGCGCGGCGAAGAACTTCGCGGTGATCCCCGGATGCGTACGCATCCCGGCACCGACGATCGAGAGCTTGCCGATCTGCTCGTCGGTGACCGGGTCGGCGAAGCCGACCTCGGCCTGGATGTCGCCGAGCGCGGCACGCGCCTTCTTGACGTCCGCGCGCGGCAGCGTGAACGAGATGTCCGTACGCCGCGTCTCCTCGGCCGACACGTTCTGCACGATCATGTCGATGTTGATGCCGTTGTCGGCGAGGGTGTCGAAGATGCGGGCTGCCTCACCGGGCTCGTCGGTGACGCCGGCGACGGTGATCTTGGCTTCGCCACGGTCGTGGGCCACGCCGACGATCTCGGGGGTGTCGCCATTGGTGTCGGCACCGTAGGAGACCTTCTCGACCTCGACGTCGCTGAACCTCTCCGCAGCGGCCTGGACCGCGCGGTCGACCTCGTCGTCGCCGACGACCACCGAGACCCGGACCTCCGAGGTGGAGATCATCTGGATGTTGACCCCGGCCTGGGCGATGGCGGAGAAGAAGTCGGCGATCTTCTTCGGCTGCGTACGCAGCCCCGCGCCGATCAGCGAGACCTTGCCCATCCGCGGCTCGGTGTTCACGCGCTCGAAGCCGAGCTCGCCGCGCGCCAGCTCCAGGGCCTTCCCGGCGCGCTCGGCGTCGTCACGAGGCAGCGTGAAGGTGATGTCGGTGCGCTCGGCAGCCGCCGACGACGAGTCCTGGACCACCATGTCGACGTTGATCCCGACCCCGGCGATGATCTCGAAGACCTTCGCGGCGGCACCGACCTGGTCGGGGGCGTTGACGACGGTGATCTTCGCCTGGCTGCGGTCGTAGGCGATGGCGGCGACGATCGGCGCCTCCATGCCGGCGTCGTCGCTCAGTTGGTCGTCGGCGCGCGGCGAGACCGCGTCGATGCTGCCCTTGACGACGGTGCCGTTGAGGGTGGAGAAGGAGGAGCGTACGTGGATCGGAAGGCTGTGACGCCGGGCGAACTCCACCGAGCGCAGGTGGAGAACCTTGGCGCCGGAGGCGGCCAGCTCGAGCATCTCCTCGAAGGCGACCTCGCTGAGCTTGCGAGCGGTCGGGACGATCCGCGGGTCGGCGGTGAAGACGCCGTCGACGTCGGTGTAGATCTCGCAGACGTCGGCGTTCAGCGCCACCGCCAGCGCGACGGCGGTGGTGTCGGTGCCGCCACGGCCCAGCGTGGTGATGTCCTTGGTGTCCTTGGAGACGCCCTGGAACCCGGCCACGATCGCGATCGCACCGTCGGCGATCGCCGCCTGGATCCGCTCCGGGGTGATGCTGAGGATCTTCGCCCGCCCGTGCTGCGCGTCGGTGATCAGCCCGGCCTGAGACCCGGTGAACGACCGAGCCTCGTACGCCAGCCCGCGCTCGTTCGCGACGTCGTTGATCGCCATCGCGAGCAGCGCCATCGACTGCCGCTCACCGGAGGTGAGCAGCATGTCGAACTCACGCGCATGGGCGGTGGCGTCGGGCGAGACCTTGTTGGCCAGATCTATCAGCTCGTCCGTGGTGTCGCCCATAGCTGACACGGCCACGACCACGTCGTGGCCCTGCTCTTTGGTTGCGACCACTCGCTGAGCTACGCGCTTGATGCCCGCAGCATCCGCGACCGAGCTGCCACCGTACTTCTGAACGACGATTCCCACGCCGGGAGAGTCTACGTTGCCGCCGCGGCCGTCTTCTCCAGCATCTCATCAGCGGCCGCCAGGTCCTCGTCCTCACCGGTGAACGGCTCGGAGTCGAGGCGGTCGTGAGCGACCACCGTGAGCAGTGCGTTGAGCACCGCGCCGGCCAGGTTGCCCCAGTTGTTGACGTAGCTGAACTGCCACCACCACAGCGCCTCGTCGACGTCGCCGAGACGGTAGTGGCGCAGGCCGTACTCCAGGTCGGTCACCAGGCTGGCGACGTCGTCGGAGATCTGGCTGTCGACCACGTCCGGGCTGTAAGGATCGAAGACGAAGCTGTAGGTGTCGATGTCGCCGAACATCTCGGCCAGCCCCATCCGGAGCTCGTCGACGTCGGCCTCCATGCCGACGTCGGGCTGGAACTCCTCCCGTGGCTCGAAGTCCTGCTGGGCGCCCAGTCGCGCGCCCGCGAGGAGGATCTGGCTCACTTCCAGCAGCAGCATCGGGACAGCGCTGCTGCCGTCACCGTCGGCAGCGATCGCGCGCACCGAGAGCAGGAAGCTCTCCACCGAGTCGGCGATGCTGGTGGCGAAGTCCGCGCTGCGCGCGGGCACTCCCTCGCTCGGCTCGAACGAACGAGCAAGCTCGCCGTTCGACCTCGCTCGGGTCGTCTCCTTGCCGGTCAAGTCGTTCGTCATGACGGCCCCCTTCCCGAGGTCCCTTGAATCGTCAGGCTACCGCCGAAGTCGCTGCCTGACGAGGGTGAAAAGTCGGCTCTTATCAGGGCTTCAGGGTCTACTCGGCCGCACGCCGGCCGGCGAAAGCACGGCCGAGAGTGACCTCGTCGGCGTACTCCAGGTCGCCGCCGACCGGAAGACCGCTGGCCAGACGGGTGACCTTGAGCCCGAGCGGGCTCAGCTGACGGGTCAGGTAGGTCGCCGTAGCCTCGCCCTCGAGGTTGGGGTCCGTGGCGAGGATCACCTCGGTGATCCCGGGATCGTTGAGCCGCTGGACGAGCTCGCGGATGCGGAGCTGGTCAGGACCGATCCCGTCGATCGGGCTGATCGCACCACCGAGCACGTGGTAGCGACCCCGGAACTCCCGGGTGCGCTCGATCGCGACGACGTCCTTGTATTCCTCGACCACGCACAGCACCGACTGCTCACGACGCGGGTCGCGACAGATCCGGCACGTCTCCTCCTCGGAGACGTTGAAGCAGACCGAGCAGAACTTCACCTTCGCCTTGACCTCGTTGAGGATCGAGGCCAGCCGATGTACGTCGGCGGGATCAGCTTGGAGCAGATGGAATGCGATCCGCTGAGCACTCTTCGGGCCTACGCCCGGGAGCCGTCCCAGCTCGTCGATGAGGTCTTGGACCACACCCTCGTACAACGCTGTTGCCTGTCTTCTAGAAGCCGAGCTTGAACGGCGGCTCGTTGCCGCCGGGGGCACCCATACCGCCGCCGAGGCCGCCCGCGAGCGGGCCCATCGCCTCGCCGGCGAGCGCGTCGGCCTTGCCCTTCGCGTCACGGTAGGCGGCGACGATCACGGCGCCGAGGTCCTCGAGGTCGTCGGGGCTGCTGCCGTCGAACTCGCCCTGCTTGATCTCCACGCCGACCAGCTCGCCGGTGCCGGTGAGCTTGACGGTCACCGCACCGCCGGCGACGGTGCCGTCGACGATCGTCTCGGCGAGCTTCTCCTGAGCGTCGACGATCTGGCTCTGCAGCGCCTGAGCCTGCTGCATGATCGCGTTGAGGTCGAAGCCGCCCTCGCCGCCGAGGCCTTCGAGTGGGTTCGTCATCTGTGCCGTCCTAGTTGTGAGGAATCTCTTCGATCATCGTTGCACCCAGCTCCTGAGCGAGCAGCGCCTCGGCGCCCATCGCGGCCGGCCCGTCGTAGGACTGGTCGTCGGGGTTCACCGCGGCGTCGGCCTCGGCGAGGCGAGCGGCGGTGTCGTCGACAGGGGGCTCGTAGTCGGCCGCACGCGTCGGCCGGATCGCCTCACGCGCGAGCGCGATCGCGCCCGGGTCGGCCTGCTGGGTCACGGGCGGCTCCGGCGGAGCGGGCGGCTGGTCGGGCGGGGGCGGCTCTGCCGCCCAGTCGGGCGGCGGGGCCTGCTCGTTCCAGGAGGCCTCGGGTGGCTGCGGCGGCTGGGTGGGTTCCTGGGGCTGGCTGGGCTGCGGCGGGGCCTGCCGCTGCTGGGCGGGTTGGCCACCGCCGGCGACGATCGCTTCGATCTTCGGCTGGATGCCGATCACGTTGACCAGCGCCTGTCCGAGGATCGGTTCGTGCCCGCCGGTCGCGAACCGGTCACGCAGCCCCGGCGAGGCGAACCCGAGGGTGAGCACGCCGTCACGGAAGTCGACCACCTGGGCGTTCTGACCCACCAGGGACCAGGTCGCCCGGCGCAGGCCCTTGGTCTGAGCGATCACGTCGTCCCACAGGCGGCGGATGTCCACGTTGCCCATGCCACCCGGCTGAGCCGGCGCCTGGGGCTGGCTCGGTGGCTCCGGTGCGGGCGGTGCGGGTGGTGTCGCCGGAGCCTGCTGCTGCGGAGGCCTCTCCGCGATCGGCTCGGGAGCGGGCTCGGGCGAGGGCTCGGGAGTCGGTGCGTACGTCTGGACGGGCTCAGGCTGCGGCGGCGCGGGAGTGGTCGTCTCGTGCCCGGGCGCACCTACGGACGGCTTGAGCACCGGCCGGTCCTGGGCCGGGGCTGGAGCCATCGGAGCAGCGGTCACCGTCGGCGTACCGCTGACCTCGATCCGCCTCTCCAGACGGTCCAGCCGGGCGGCCAGACCGTCGGCGCCGTCGGCCGCGGGCAGCAGGACCCGGGCACAGATCAGCTCGAGCAGGAGTCGGGGCGCGGTGGCGCCGCGCATCTCGGTGAGGCCGGTCGCCACCGCGTCGGCCGCCCGGGAGAGGTCGTGGGGCCCGAAGCGTCCGGCCTGGGCGACCAGGCGCTCGCCGCCGTCCTCGGAGACGTCGATGAGCCCGGTCGCCGGCGCGTCCGGGACCGCCTTGACGATGACCAGGTCACGCAGTCGCCGGAGCAGGTCCTCGGTGAACCGCCGCGGGTCCTGGCCGGTCTCGATGATCTTGTCGATCACGCCGAAGACCGCGGCGCCGTCGTGAGCGGCGAAGGCGTCGACGACCTCGTCCAGCAGCGCATCGGGGGTGTAGCCGAGCAGCCCGGCCGCCAGCTCGTAGGTCACGCCCTCCGGCCCGGCACCACCGAGCAGCTGGTCCATGACCGAGAGGCTGTCACGCATCGATCCGGCGCCCGCACGAGCGACCAGCGGCAGCGCGGCGGGCGCGACGTTGATCCCCTCCTTCTCGCACAGCGTCGCGATGTAGTCGGAGACCAGCTTGGGCGGGAAGAGGCGGAACGGATAGTGGTGGGTGCGCGACCGGATCGTCGGGATGACCTTCTCCGGCTCGGTCGTCGCGAAGATGAACCGCAGGTGCTCCGGCGGCTCCTCGACGAGCTTGAGCAGCGCGTTGAACCCCTGCGTCGAGACCATGTGGGCCTCGTCGATGATGTAGACCTTGTAGCGGCTCTTCACCGGCGCGAAGAACGCCTTCTCCCGCAGGTCACGGGCATCGTCCACACCACCGTGGGACGCCGCGTCGATCTCGATCACGTCGATGCTGCCGGGACCGCCGCGCGCGAGATCGCGGCAGGACTCGCACTCCCCGCACGGGTCCGCGATCGGCGCCTTCTCGCAGTTCAGCGCCCGCGCCAGGATCCGCGCCGAGGTCGTCTTTCCGCAGCCGCGCGGCCCCGAGAAGAGGTACGCATGGTTGACCCGGTTGCCCGCCAGCGCATTGCGCAGCGGGCCGGTGACGTGATCCTGGCCGATGACCTCGGCAAACGTCTCCGGCCGGTAGCGGCGGTAGAGAGCTAGCGGTGCGTCCACCCCATGAACCCTAACGATCCCCACCGACAGTCGGTAGCCGCCGGGCGGCCGGGCGGTGGACGAACCCGCAAAGTGGACACCTGGGCCCGCTTTCATGAGCCACGGGCATCACCCGAGACCAAGAGACGGCTCGGGCCTGATGCGGGCATGAAAAGGCCCCCCACGTACCCAACAGAGCTCGCTTATCCTTGCTGCCTTCCGGCCCTGGGGAGGTTCGACAAGATGTCGCCACATGGGGGGTTGCCGAAGAGTCTAGACGAGTCCACGCGCCGATCCCAAAGCACACCCTTCGGCTCTCCGCCGATTTCCTCTCAGTTGCCCAACCCGCGTACGATCCCTCACGGATCTGTCGCCTAGTGGCCTATGGCGCACGGCTGGAATCCGTGTTGGGTTAATAGCCCTCGGGGGTTCGAATCCCCCCAGATCCGCCAGCAGGAAACCGCGGTTGACCTGCAAGAACGCCGATCCGGACAGCGCAAGCTCCGGATCGGCGTTCTTCATCTCTCAGGCGGTTCAGTCCAGAACGGCGTACGCCTCGACCTCGACGAGCACGTCCGGCTCGAACAGATAGTCCACGCCGATGGCGGACAACGGCGGCAGGGGCTGCGGGATGCCGAGCTCGTCGATGACGCTCTCGAGGCCTGCGACGAACGCCTCGTACTTGTCCGGGCTCCAGTCGGTGACGAAGAACCGGAGGCGTACGACGTCGGCGAAGGTGGCGCCCGCGCCGGCCAGACCACGGGCGGTGTTGCGGAGCGCGTGAGCGAGCTGGCCGGCGAGGTCGCCGGGCGCCACACCACGACCGAGCTCGTCCCGGGCGATCTGGCCGGCGACGTGGATGTGACGGGTGCCGGTGGCGACGGAGACATGGTGATAGGGCACGGGCTGGAACATGCCTTCAGGAGTGAGCAGATCGACGGACACGATGAGATTCCTTTCGGAGGGTCAAGGTTTCTCATGTGTACTTGGTATCCGCAGGACACTTCAACGAGACTAGGTTTCATGCCGGATACCCCGCTGCGCCTGACCCAGGAGCATCGCGAGCTCCTCGACCAGCTCCTCGACAAATGGTCGCTGCAGGTGCTCGACACGCTGTGCGAGCGGCCGAGGCGCTTCAACGAGCTGCGCCAGGCGATCCCAGCCGTGACGCAGAAGTCACTCACCACCGCGTTGCGGCGCCTCGAGCGCAACGGCATGGTCGCCCGGGTCGTGCTGAGCACACGCCCGCTCGCGGTGGAATACCGCATCACTCAGCTGGGCAGCACCCTGCAGGATCTCATCGACCGGCTCTACCACTGGTCGGCCACGACGCTGCCCGAGGTCGAAGCGGCACGCGAGGCCTTCGATCGGGCCTTGTGACGAGCTACATCGAGCCCTTGCGCCGCGAGAACAGCGGCCGCAGGACCAGCCCGAGACCGAGTGCGCCGCCACCTCCGATGCCCCACCAGACCGCGTTGTCACGGACGGCGGCCAGCGGGTCGACCTTCTCCCGAGCCATCGGCGCCTGCTCGACCTCCGGCGGTTCGGCGGCCTCCTTGACGGGCGGCCGCATCAGCGCGTCGTAGGCGTTCACCACACCGGCGCCCCAGAACCGGCCGCCCTGGCCCTGTCGGCCCGAGGTGGTGCTGTAGAGGCGGTCGATGACTTGGCTGGCGCTCCAGCCCGGGTTGGTCGACCAGATCAGCGCGAGCACCGCCGACACCTCCGCGGAGGCGAAGGAGGTGGAGATCGTGTCGACCCAGCACGACTGACCGAAGAGGGTCTTCGACGGCGCCCCGTACGTCGGCGCGGCGACATCGGTGTTGGAGTTGGGCAGCACCACGGAATCGGTGGGATCCGAGGCCCAGGTGCCGGACGCGCTGACCGTCACCACCGAGTCGTTGGCGTTCGGGAAGACCTTGGGTCCGATGTCCCGGTCCGTATCGGTGGTGATGCCGGACCAGTCCGCGGCCATCACCACGATGGCCCCCTTCTTGATGAGCGTGTCGACCGCCGTCTGGAGACCCGACACGCCCTGCGTCGCAGGCAGACCGATGTCGACGATCAGCCCCTTGGCGTTGCCCTTGGCCAGCGAGTTGAGCTGGGCGACCATCTGCTTGGCGTCGATCGTCGACTTGTCCTGACCGACCTTGAGAACCGGGTGGTCGCTGAGCTTCGCCTTGGGCGCGATCTGGGAGATCAGTCCGGCTGCGACGGTGCCGTGATAGTCCTGCGCACTGCGGCTGTAGCCGGAGTCGACCACCGCGATACGGATCCCCTGGCCCAGTTTGCTCACCGTCTGCGCCTCGGCGATCCGCATGATGGCGAACGGAGCCGCCGTCTCCGGCACCGGCGCCGTCTGGGTGTCTGCCTTCTGCGGCACGCCACCGCCAGTGTTCTTCTCGTAGGCCTTGCAGAGCGGGCGCTCCTCCGCCGCGTATGCGGGTCCCGGCCCACCCAGCAGGGACAGCCCGCCGACGACGGCAGCGAGTGCGACCCCGCTGCGCACCAGCGTCACTGGGCCACGCACTTGCTCTCCTGAACCTCATCGGAGTTGGGCGGGCACAGTGCCAGCTCGGTCGACAGGGCAGCACCGCCGGGGAGCAGTTGCAGCCAGGTTCCAGGCACGATCGGGCCCGAGTCGGTCGTCAGGCCGAGCCGCCCGACCGTGACCGAACCGTCCAGCGTGTTGACGGTGCCTCGGGCGTCGATCAGATAGGGCGTCGCGCTCTGCTTCTGGACGTCCTCGCTGTTGGCGGCGTATACAAACGCTCCGCGACCGGCGTCGACCTTCGCTGCGGTGAGGTCGTCGGCCGCCGGCGGCTCGGCGGGCCACGCTCGGCTCCCCGGCTCGACACCGAGCCGAACAGTCGTCTTGTCCTCGGTCTCGAGCTTGGCACATACGCCGCCGGTGCCGGGCTCGAGCGTCGACCTCGGCCAGCGGGTGGATTCTTCCAGACGGTCACCATTGATGTTCGGCTGCGAGTCCAGGGCCTGCAGGTTGGTCTTGTCACCGAATGCGATGTCGTAGACCTCGCTGGCGAAGTCCTCGAGCCGAACCCAACCGGTCTCGGTCATGAGATAGTCCTTGGCCAGGTAGTTGCCCTTCGTACCGATCGGATACTCCTCGCCCTCGACCGTTTGCCCCACCTTGGCGAAAGCGCTACCGAAGGAATCACCTGCCAGAGCCCCGCCCGTGGGGAAGAGGTTGACCCAGGATTGAGGCACCGTGGGAGTCGAGACCGGGTCGTCGAAGACACGGTCGGCGTACGTCTCCGCATCGCCTTCGACCTTGTAGCTGTACGCCTGTGTGTAGCCGTCCAGGTTCTCGCTCTCCGCGATGAGATAGGTGCCCGCTTCGGTCTGCACCATGAAGCCGGTGTTGGCGGCAGTCTTCACATCCGGCTTCGCGGAGATGTTCAGATACGTGCCCGCGCCGTTCGCGGTGCACGCTGTCCAGCCGGTGTTGATGAAGTCGGACTTCAGCGGCAGCTCCTCGGGGACGTTGGGGCCGGAGAGGCCGATCGTCTGCTTCGGGAACTCCTTGTCGATCTCCTCCTGGTCGATGACCTTGGACTTCTTCTCCAGGTCGAGCCCGAGGATGAGCTGGGCGCTGGCCAGGTTGACGACCGGGTGCAGCTCCTTGGCGTTGTCCGGTCCGGTGACGACGTAGCGGGCACCGCCCTTGGTGACGATCAGGCCGTCCTCGTCGGCCCAGCCAGTCGCGGCTTTGGGCGAGAGGAAGTGGGCGACGGCACCGCCGGCGATGAGCAGCACGGCGAGCACGACGCCGCCGAACACCGAGCGGCCCGGCCTGGCGGGCTCCACCTCGCGCCCACCGGGGGCACCGGAGAGGAACGCGGAGACGAGCCGGCGGCGGCTGAAGGCATGGGCCTCTACGAGGTCCTTCTTGCTGGCCATCAGAAACCAGCCACCGCGGCGCCGAAGAGGCCCGAGGCGAGCACCATCAGCGGCAGCATCGCGAGCAGGCAGGTCGTCTCGGCGACATCGGCCAGCCGGCCGCGCCGGATGGACCCGACGTCGGGGACGAGCGTCAGCACCAGCAGTACGCCACCCGCGGCCGCCAGCACGACGGCGGTCGTCGGCCGCCACGACTCGTGGTAGACCAGCAGCGCGGCGCCGATCGCGAGCAGCCCGGCGATCCCGGAGACCAGCCCGACGAGCACCTCGGACCCGGTCCGATACTGCCGGGTACGCAGCATCAGCACGACGCACGCGGCCAGGGCCAGCAGCGTGCCGAAGAGCCCGAGGCGCACCACGAACGGCGCGGTCAGCACGACCAGGACACCGACGGAGAGCGAGATCGCGACCAGGATCTCGTGGGCGACCTTCGCGTCGACCCGGACCTGGTCCTGCCGGATCTCGTCCGGGTCGAGGTTGATGTCCTCGTCGGAGTACAGCTGCGGGACGTCGGTCTTGGTCGTGCTCAGCGCGAGCCACGGGAAGAAGCTCCCGGCCAGCACCACCACGACCAGCACGATCCCGAGCACGACACCGGCCTTCCAGCCGGTCGCACTCAGCAGCAGGCCGGCCACGAGGAAGACACCGCCCACCAGCGCACCCGGCATCGCCAGCATCCGGGCCTCGCCCAGGCCGAGGAAGCCCATCGCCGAGAGGAGCATCGCGCCCGCACCGGCGAACGCCAGCGGCATCCCGACGCCGCCGTCGGGGCCGAGGGCGGCAGCGCCGATCAGGAAGCCGGCGACCGCGCCGTAGACCTCACCGATCCACACCGCGGCGATCGCGGCGTCGTTCTCCGCCTCGAGCCGGGAGAGCACGATCGCGCCTCCGGCGAGGACGATGCCGATCACCGCGGCGGCGACGCCGGCGAGCATCGACGGCGCCTGGGTCCACAGCGCACCGGCACCGAGGAGCAGCAGCAGCGCGGCAGCCAGCAGCGACGTACGCCGTCCGGCTTCGGGCTTCCAGGGCGCCATCTCGCTCTCGACGACATCGGTCATCGCCTCGACCACGTCGTCATAGACCCGCGGCGGCTTGTCGTCGATGCCGGCGCTCACCGTGAGCACGCCACCGTCCTCGACGCCCTGCGGGATCAGACCGAGGTCGCCGGCGAGCTTGCGCCCGTCGGCGAGCACGACGCGATAGCCGGCGTACGCCGTCTGCGGGTCGAGCAGCCCGACGCTTCGCGCGAGCTCGGGGACGAGCTCTGCCACCGGCACCGAGCCGGGCAGCACCAGATCCATCCGACGTGTGCCGGAGGCGACAGTGACCCGGACCAGCCCTGTGGGCGCCACCTGCGCCTGCGTCATTTCACGAACTCCTCGCGTCGTGCCTGTGCCCGAGACGAACCGACCGAATGTCCCGAGATCTACGCCCTACCATCGCCTGCTGAGCCAGCCGGCGAGCATCAGCGCTGACTTTGCCATAAATCCAGCGACGAGGGGACCGGTGCCCCGCACCGGTCCCCTCGTGTTGCCTGTGTGCTGAAGCTCAGCCGCCGAAGCCGCCGGCACCGCGCATGTCAGCCTCGTGCATCCGCGCCTGCGACTCGTTGACGAACTTGCTGCTGCGGTCAAGCGTGGCACTCAGCTCACGGATGGTCCCGTTCCACTTGGCCTGCGCCTGGTTGTAGGCGTTGGCCGCCTCACCGGTGAAGTTCTCTTGGAGGCCCAGGATGTACCTCTCGAGCTCGTCGAGGGCGCCGTCCATCTCCTTCACGCCCTTGAGCAGCACGTCCACGATCGAGCCCATGGCTCCGTGGTTGACGACAATCTCTTCGCCCATGACAGTTCCCTTTCAGTCTGTTGCGTCGGGTCAGAACGAGTACTTGGTGCCCTCGACCTGGCTGCTGATGGCGCTGGTCTGCCCCGCGACATCCTGGTCGGCGTCGGACCCCAGCTGGCGAGCCTTGGTGAGCCCCGCGGTGAGCTGGTCGAGCGCCGTGGTGATCTCGCGAGCCTTCTCGTTGTAGGTGTTCATGAGCTGCTGGAACGCGTTGCCACCAGCGCCCTTCCACCCGGAGGACCCAGCAGACTGAGCCTCGGAGACCGTGCGGGAGTTGATGCTCTCCAGCTTGGCCTTCGTCTCCTCGATGAACTTGACGGCGGACTCGATCGCCTGCCCTTGCTTGATCTCACTGCTCATGGTGCTGTCCTTCCACCGGCGGAACCGGTTTCCTAGGTTTGATACCTGTCGGAGCCCGGCTCCCGATGGGCTCCCCCGAGGTCCGGACAATGTGTTCTTACCCCGTCCCCGGAGTTCTAAACACAAATCTCTGAACTTTTTTCAGCCCTGCTGTCTAGCCGTTGAAACCCGATTCCCACAGGTGTCGGAAGAACCCTGAGGAAACCACGAACGATGCGATGACGGCGGCGCCGCACAGCGACTCCGACCAGTCGGCCCGAGCCGCCCACTTCGCCGACCGCCACCCCCGGCCGGTCGCGATCGCCGCGATGATCACGGCGAACCCGATCAGCACGACCCCGAGACCGAACCAGGAGACCAGCTCCGGGTCCGCCCACCCTACGAAGGCCCGTACGCCGACCGCCAGCGCAATAACCCCAGCAACCCGCAGTACGCCGCGAGGCAGCCAGTAGCGGTAGCTGCGTGCCGAGAGCAGGATCACGAAGGCACCGGCCAGCATGATCAACCAGGCGCCGACCCGGTCCACGTCGGCGGTCGCGGTCGCCACCAGCCCCGGCCCGCTGACCGCAGCCACGCCGAGGATCGCCCAGGAGGCCGCCGCCAGCGTGCGGGCACCACGCTCGGCCACCTCGGTGACCTCGTCGAACGGGACGGTCGCCTTGCCGGAGGTGGTCTTGGCCCGCGCCGACCAGGCGGTCACCGACAACTTGGAGACGTCGAGAAGATAGGAGTCCGGCACATCCACGGCGTACGACGGGACGATCCGCGCCGCGAGGGCGGCCGCGGCGAACAGGATGGACCACGGCACCTGCGGCGAGGTGCCGAGCAGGGCGCAGAGCGCGGTCACGACGAAGACCGAGACACCGGTCAGGGTCCAGACCTTGAGGGCGGAGTCGACGGTGTCGACCAGCGAGCGCGAGACGGTCGCGACCACCGCACCGCCCAGCCCGGCCACGCCGACCGCCAGCGGCAGCGTCTCCGGTTCAGGGGTGACCGTGACGACGAACGCGGCACCCGCGGCGAACGCCGGGGCCGCAATCGCCCGACGGGCCGCGTAGGGCCCGGCGGGGATGATCCCGACCAGGGCACCGATCGCGAGCAGGCCGGCGATCGCCAGCCGCTGCCAGCCGTCGGCCTGGGCGCCGAAGCCCGCGGCCGCGATCGCGAGGAGCGTGGCCAGGCCGACCCAGTAGAAGGAGAAGCTGCCCGCACGGACCGGCTCCGCCGTCTCGACGACCTCACGTCGCGCGTAGGCCTGCGTGGGCGGCGAGTCGGCAGCGAGCAGGGCACCCGAGGTGATGCCGCGCGAGGCGAGCGAGGCGTCCGGCTGGATCAGCTCGCCACGCCGGTCCCGCAGCACCGGCGCCGCGGGGAGGCCGACGGCCGTGGCGTACTCCCGAGCCAGGTCCGAGGCGTGCGCATCGGACGGAACGACGATGTCGACCACTCCGGCGGTGCCGTGGACCGTGATCGCCAGGCCGCCTGCTGCGAGCGCCGGCTCAACGGCATCGGCCGTCTGAGTGGGCATGACACCTCCCGGATGCGTGATGACCCTGTGACAGAGTTCCACATCGGAAGCTCCACCGCCCGTTTTACCCGACCGGCACGGTTAAGGGTAGTAGCCGGGGTGTGGGCGCTCTAAGATCCAGACCACCTGCGGCATCCGGGCCCGCGGGGCACTGAACCAGTCTCAGGGGGACACGTGACCATCGCCGCGACAGCAGGCGGTATCCGCACCGAGGAGCCGGAGGTCCCCGAGGGGGAGCTGGCTCTGAATGCTCCGCCGGCCATCGAAGAGGGCGAGGGCGTCGGCGGGATCCTCATGAACGCGATCCCGATGCTCGGTGGCCTCGGGTCCATCGTGCTCATCGCGACCATGCAGTCGGGCGCGGGCGGTTCCCCGCCGATCCAGCGCTACATCGCCGCCGGCATGTTCCTCTTCGCCACCCTGGGCTTCATCTTCGTGCAGATCGACCGTCAGCGGAAGCAGAAGCAGAAGCAGGTGGGTGGGCAGCGCAACGACTACCTGCGCTACCTGGCCGGCATCCGGCAATCGGCGCGCAAGGCCGGCGAGCAGCAGCGCAAGGCGCTGACCTGGCACTATCCGGCGCCGTCCTCGCTGCCCGCGATCGCCGAGGAGCGCAGCCGGCTGTGGGAGCGTCCGAACACCCACAAACGCTTCCTCGATGTCCGCTACGGCGTCGCCCACCAGCCCCTGGCCCTGACCCTCGTGCCGCCGCAGCAGACCCCGATCGACCAGGTGGACCCCGCCTCGGCGAGCGCGCTGCATCGGCTGCTGACCGTCCACCGGGTCCAGCCCGACCTGCCGGCGGCGACCAACCTGCGCGGCTTCGACAAGATGGAGATCTGCGGCAACGAGGACCAGGCCCGGGCGCTCGCCCGCGCTCTGATCTGTGGGATGACGGCCTTCCACTCGCCGGAGCAGCTGATCGTCGCCGTGCTCACCTCCGAGCGCAACCTGGCCGAGTGGGACTGGGTCAAGTGGCTCCCGCACGCGCAGAGCGGCCGCGAGGTCGACGCCGTCGGGCCGCGCCGGATGGTGGTCACCAACATCAACGACCTCGGCGCGCTGCTCCCCACCGAGGTCGGTGAGCGCGCCCGCTGGGGCACCGACGACCGGATCCCCTCGCCGCAGGTCGTCGTGATCGTCGACGGTGGTTCCGTTCCGCCGGGCAACCACGTGCTGCCGGACGACGGCATCCAGGGCGTCACCGTCATCGACCTGCCGACCCACTGGGACGAGCTCTTCGACTCCAGCCGGGTGCGGTTCCTGATCGACGACGAGGAGCCCGACGAGAACAGCACCGTCCCCGGCTACCAGGTCCGGGTACGCATGGACCCGGTCCGGCTCCGCGTGGACCAGATGAGCATGGCCGACGCCGAGGCCTACGCCCGCCGGCTGACCGCTCTCCACACGGTGGCCCCCGAGGGCTCGGACGCGGCCGCCGAGACCCCGCAGGACACCGAGATCGCGGCGCCGAAGGACTACATGGCGCTGCTCGGTCTGGGCGACGTACGCTCCTTCGACCCCGACGTCGCCTGGCGTCCCCGCGCCAACCGCGACCGGCTGCGGGTGCCGGTCGGTGTCGGTGAGGCCGGTCAGCAGATCTACATGGACATCAAGGAGTCGGCCCAGCAGGGTATGGGTCCGCACGGTCTCGTCATCGGCGCGACCGGTTCCGGTAAGTCCGAGTTCCTCCGCACCCTCGTCCTCGGTCTGGTGCTCACCCACCCGCCGGAGGTCCTCAACCTGGTTCTGGTCGACTTCAAGGGTGGTGCGACCTTCGCCGGGATGGCGGGCATGCCGCACGTCTCCGCGGTGATCACCAACCTCGAGGGCGAGCTGACCCTCGTCGACCGTATGCAGGACGCGCTCTCCGGAGAGATGACCCGCCGCCAGGAGCTGCTGCGCGAGGCCGGCAACTTCTCCTCGCTGAAGGACTACGAGAAGGCCCGTACGCAGGACCCCTCGCTGGATCCGCTGCCGTCGCTGTTCATCGTGGTCGACGAGTTCTCCGAGATGCTCTCGGCCAAGCCCGAGTTCATCGACCTGTTCGTCGCGATCGGTCGTCTGGGCCGATCCCTCGGCATCCACCTGCTGCTCGCCTCGCAGCGGCTCGAGGAGGGCCGGCTGCGCGGCCTCGACTCGCACCTGTCCTACCGCGTCGGCCTGCGTACGTTCTCCGCGCAGGAGTCGCGGACCGTGCTCGGGGTGCCGGACGCCTACGAGCTCCCGGCGGTCCCCGGCCTCGGTTACCTCAAGCCCGACCCGACCTCGATGCAGCGGTTCCGGGCTGCGTACGTCTCCGGGCCGCCGGCCGCCGGGTCGCGGATCCGGCGCGACGAGGGCGGCAAGCTGCAGGGCATCTTCCCGTTCTCGATCGCCGAGGTGAAGCAGCTGGCGATGCCGGTCGAGGAGGAGGAGCGTCCGGCCACCCCGGTCGTGGGCGCGGACGGCGTCGAGAAGTCGATGCTCGACATCGCCGTCGACCGGATGACCGGACACGGCAGACCGGCCCACCAGGTCTGGCTGCCGCCGCTCGACATCCCCGACACGCTCGACTCGCTGATGCCCGACCTGACCACGTCGCCCGAGCTCGGCCTGCACTCGCCGGCCTGGAAGCGTCTCGGCGGGCTGGTCGTGCCGCTCGGCATCGTCGACAAGCCGCGTGAGCAGCTGCGGGACACGCTCACCGTCGACCTGCGCGGGGCCGCCGGTCACGTCGCGGTCATCGGTGCGCCTCGCACCGGTAAGTCGACCACGCTGCGCACCATCGTCACCTCGATGTCGCTGACGATGACGCCGCACGAGGTGCAGTTCTTCGTGCTCGACTTCGGTGGCGGCACGTTCGCACCGCTGGCCAAGCTCCCGCACGTCTCGGGCCTCGGCACCCGGTCCGAACCGGACGTCGTACGTCGCGTCCTGGCCGAGATCTCCGGCATCATCGACCGCCGCGAGGCCTACTTCCGGGCACAGGGCATCGACTCGATCGAGACCTACCGCACCCGCCGCGCCCGCGGCCAGGCCGACGACGGCTGGGGCGACGTCTTCCTCGTCATCGACGGCTGGGGCACGCTGCGCGCCGACTTCGACGACCTGGAGTACGCGATCCAGGAGATCGCTCCGCGCGGCCTGACGTTCGGTGTCCACATCGTCGCCGCGGCCGGCCGCTGGGCAGAGTTCCGCTCCTCGATGCGCGACGTCTTCGGCACCAAGCTCGAGCTGCGTCTGGGTGACCCGATGGACTCCGAGCTCGACCGCAAGCTGGCCGCCCTCGTCCCGACCGGGCGTCCGGGGCGAGGCATCGTGAAGGAGAAGCTCCACTTCCTCAGCGCCCTGCCCCGCATGGACGGCGACGGCTCCGCGGCGACGCTGGGCGACGGCGTGGACGACCTGATCTCCCGGGTCTCCGCCGCCTGGCAGGGTCCTGCCGGCCCGAAGCTGCGGCTGCTGCCGGAGAAGATCACGATCGAGCGGATCCGCGAGCAGGCCGGGGTCACCGAGGAGAAGCCCGGCAAGCGACTGCTCCTGGGCATCAACGAGAAGGAGCTGGCGCCGGTCGGTCTCAACCCCGACACCGAGCCCCACCTGCTCGTCTTCGGCGACGGCCAGTCCGGCAAGTCCACGCTGCTGCGTAACATCGCCCGCGAGATCATGCGGACGCACTCGCCGAAAGAGGCCCAGATCGCGGTGGTCGACTACCGGCGCTCGATGCTCGGCGAGATCCCGGACGACTACCTGGTCAGCTACCTCACCTCGGCCACCCAGGCGACACCCGCTCTGAGCGATCTGGCGGACTACCTGTCGAAGCGGATCCCAGGGCCGGACGTCACGCCCGAGCAGCTGCGCAACCGGTCCTGGTGGACGGGTGCGGACCTGTTCCTGCTGGTCGACGACTACGACCTGGTCGCCACGCAGCAGGGGTCGCCGGTCGCACCCCTGCAGCCGCTGATGGCTCAGGCACGCGACGTCGGCCTGCACGTGATCATCGCCCGCCGCTCGGGTGGAGCCTCGCGATCGCTCTACGAGTCGGTCATCCAGTCGATGCGCGACCTGGCCATGCCCGGCCTGCTGCTCTCCGGCAACCCCGACGAAGGCCCGCTCATCGGCAACCTGAAGCCGGTCCCGACGCGCCCGGGTCGTGGCCGCCTGGTCACCCGCGACCGCGGTATCGAGGTCGTCCAGCTGGCATGGAGCGAGTCCTCGGTGTAGTTCGCCTCGTCCCGAGCGAGACAGAACGGCCCGCGACCTGAGCCAGGTCGCGGGCCGTTCCAGTTGATCTAGAGGGTCCCGGTGCCGTTGTTGTTGGATGCCTTGCGCAACGGCGGGTGGGTCTCGAACTGGTCGGCCCCAGGCATCTCCCAGGTCTCGGCGGTGAAACCGTCCTTGCCGGAGATCAGGACCGACGCCTTGTTGAGATACTCGTAGTCCCCGTCGCCGGCGCGCAACGGGTTGACCAGGTCGTCCCTACCGTCACCGTTGACGTCAGCGACCCCGGGGATCTGAGACCCACTGAGCGTGTCGTCGTTCTTGACCGGATCGTCGATGTCCCACGACGGTTCGGGAACGAACTTCTTGGCCTCGGGGTCGTAGGAGTAGACGCGGATGGCCCACTTCTGATCGACGATCTCCTGGGTGATGAGCTCGTCCTTCCCGTCACCGGTGACGTCGGCGAAGTTCGACGACCCGGCGACCCGATCACCGTCGGGGCCAGGCACCTCGAGCTCGGTCTTGGTGAGCTTCGAGCCCTGGCTCATCAGCAGGACCGCTGCGGCCGGTGAGGTCTCCCTGGCGCCCATGATGACGTCGGCTCGCTTGTCGCCGTCGAAGTCACCGACGTCGAAGTTGACGTCGAACGTGGTGCCGTTCCAAGGGCCGGTGTACCAGTCGGTGCTCTTCCCCCAGGTGTTGTCTGACTGGCTCACCATGACCGTGACATGGATCTGGAGATCCTTGAGCTTGCCGAGCTCGGCATCGTCCGCCGGCAGCTTGGTCCCGTTGCCGACCGAGATCATCCCGATGTCGTCTCGGCCGTCGCCGTTGAAGTCGGCGCAGAACATGGCCAGCCGCTTGCCCGATGCCGGCACCTGGATCGCGCCGTCGGGTTGGTCCTTCGCATTGGAGTCGACGTTGAACGAGGACCCGATGCCGGAGACCTGCACCACGTCGACCCGCCCGTCGGCATCCAGGTCCCCGAGCAGGTTGCCGAACTTGAGGCCCTCCGTGGTGCCAGCCTTGAAAGCCTTGCCGGTAGAGGCGAAGAGGGTCGCGGCATTGCCGTCCCAGTTGTAGTTGACATCGCCGAACGGTGCACCGAGCACCAGATCGCCCAGGCGGTCCCCGTCGATGTCTCCGCTCACGGCCGGTTTGGGCTTCACGGGAGTGTTCTCCGTGGTCGCGAGGGTGACTCCCACCGCGGTGCCGCCCGCAACGAGGACCGCGAGTGCCGCCGCGCCGGCGATCCACCATGTGGCCTTGGCACGTTTGAGCGTGACGGTGGCTCCGGACGCGAAGCCCATCTGACGCCCGGCCATCGCAGCGAAGCGGTCCCGAACCCGGACCGCCTCGTTCGTACGCTGGGCCGGATCCTTGGCGAGCAGACCACGCTCACCGGAGAGCAGGTCGTTGGCCTGCAGGGTGAAGTCGTCACGACCCGGCAGCGTCGGGATCGGCTGTGATCCATGAGCCATCGCGGTCTCGACGTCGTTCGCCCCGGTGAACGGTACGGTCCCGGTGACGAGCTCGTAGAACAGGCAGCCCAGGGAGTAGAGGTCGCTCGCCGGGGTAGCCGGTGCACCCATCGCGCGCTCGGGCGCCAGATAGTTCCACGCGCCGGAGTGGATCCCGGGCCTGGCCGTCGCGGAGTCGTCAGCCCGCGCCGCCGCGAAGTCGGACAGGTAGGCGTAGGGCGGAGTGTTGCCGTCGCGCAGCAGGATGTTCGACGGCTTCACGTCGCCGTGCACGACGCCGACCTCGGGCGAGTGGATCGCCGCCAGTCCGTCGGCGATCTGGGCACAGATATCGGCGGCCAGCGGGCCGGGGAGGCGGCCCCGCGCCTTCAGCAGCGAGCCGAGATCGCCTCCGTCTGCGAACTGGGAAACCAGGTAGGGGGCACCCTCGTTGGTCCGGCCGTTGGTGTAGACGCCCATGATGTGGGGAGAGTCAAGCTTCGCCATCAGCGTGGCCTGCTTGTCGAACCGGGACACGAACTCGGGGTCGCGGGCGCTACGCCCGAGGAGCACCTTGATGGCGACCGCGCGGTTGAGGCGGGTGTCGGTGGCCCTGTAGACGACCGCCATCTCGTTGGACGCCACCTGCTGCTCGAGCCGGTAGGGCCCGATCATGCCGGGGGCATCCGCTCCTAGCACGGTCGCCGGCAACGGGTCCTGCACCGGCGGTGGCGGGGGCGGCGGAGTCTGGGCCGGCGGCGGGGTGGAAGGAGGAGGTGGTGGTGGTGTCGGAGCAGGAGACGGTGTGCCAGAAGGTCCGTTGGGCCGAGCGACCCGCGGCCTGATCGTGGTCTTGTCCGGATCGTCGACAGGGGGACGCTCGAACGACGGCCCGCGAGGTGTGTTGTCAGGAGCTCCGGTGGAATCGCTCATCCGAGGGTTCCTCCCATCAGGTTGTAGCGGCGGACATCGTCGGGCGACTTCTTCCACGTCGCCATCATGTGACCGGGGAAGGTCCCGGTCTTCGAGGCCAGGGCCACGTAGAAGGCATAGGGGCTCTCGCTGGTGTCCTGCGTGACCGCGACGATGTCGGTCCGTCCGTCACCGTTGACGTCGGCGACGGCCACGGGATACCTGCTGGTGGTCTTGAGGGTGTTGCGGGGCTTGGGAAGCTTTCCGCGGTTGGCGATCGAGAACTGGGCTAGGTCCTCGCTGAACCTGCCGACGGTGATGGACTGGCCCTCACCGCGACCTGACTCCGCGGCGACGATCTCGTCGCGACCGTCGCCGTCGACGTCACCAGCGACCAACGAGCTGATCCCCTTGTGCTGGAAGGGGAACGACTTGGCCGCGGCAGCGGCAGTCCCGTCGCCCTGGTAGAGATCCAGGTCCGAGGTTCCGGTCGTCAGCGTCTTGTCCTCCGGCTCACCCGGAGCTCGATTCAGCACCACCAGATCAGCCTTCTCGTCACCGGTGAACTCACCCACCACGACCTGCTCCCTGGTGGCAGCCGGATAGGCCGCGAACTGTGTCGGCTCCGCAAACCCCGACCCGGTGCCGCGATAGACCCAGATGGCACCGTCCCCGACCGTTCTGCCCTGTCTGTCGAGGTCAGGGTCCGGGTTGCCGAAGGTCGTGGCCATGAACAGGTCGGTGACACCGTCACCGTCGAAGTCGTCGGCACCCAGGTCGTAGTAGAAGGACGACCCGGCCATCTTCTTGCCCTGCTCGACGACCCCCGCGGGTGCCTTGAGGGATCCCTCCAGATCACCGTGGAAGTTGAAGCCCTTCTCGCTTCGTACGAAGGTGATGAGTGAGTTCTTCCCATCGCCGGTGAAGTCGGCGCAGAGCGGGAACACCTCGCCACCGTCGTTGTCCTCGGGGAGGGCGGGGTCGTCGTAGGTGACGGCCTTCGACGGGGTCAGCGTGCGCCCGTCCGACTTCCAGGTGACCACGTCGACGCCCTTGCCGTCAGGGTTCTGGGTGTTGGTGACCACGTCCCCGAACTTGTCGCCGTTGACGTCCGCGTACGCGGCGCCCTTGACGGTCGGCACGATGGGCTCGGGGCCGTGCTCGACCCAGGGCTGGGTGATCGCCAGAGCTCCACCGACCCCGAGGGCGGCCACGCCGACCATCGCCGCCCCGACCCGGAGCGGGGTGATCCTGGAGGGCCGCGCGGCCTCCTCGATCAGGATGGCCTCGCTCTCGGACGGCGCCCGCACCGCGGCGACCGGGATCGGCACCGGGTTCGGGTTGGTCATGGACGGCGCCGGCACGAGCTGCGCCGGAGCGGTGATCTCGCGCAGCTTGAGCAGGTCGTCCTTGAAAACGGCGGCGCTCTGGTAGCGGTTGCGCCGGTCCTTCGCCATCGACAGCTGCAGGATCCGGTTGGCTTCCCGGGTCCACTCGTCGGTGCCGACGAACTGTGGGATCGGCGCGTTCTGGTGCGCCATCGCCACCTGCACTGCCGCACCCGAATAGGGGATCATGCCGGTCAGCGAGAACCACAGCATGCAACCGGCGGCGTAGATGTCCCGTGAGGGCTCCGGCGTGATCGGGCGGCCCTGCGCGTCGCGCTCGTCGCGGATGTATTCCGGCGCGAGGTAGTTCCACGTGCCCGTGATCCCGCCTGCGGGCGAGTCGGAGGAGGAGGTCGCGATCCCGAAGTCGCACAGGAACGCGAACGGGTCGAGAGGGCTCGCCGGGTTGCGCACGAGCACGTTCGACGGTTTCACGTCCTGGTGGATGATCCCGACCTGGTGAGCATCGTGGAGCGCCCCCGCGACCTGTGCGTTGACCAGGCACGCCAGGTGTGGAGCCAACGGCCCCTTCGAACGTACGAGGCCGGACAGGTCGCCACCCTTGATGAACTGGGTGACGATGAACGGGCTGCCCTGCTGCTCGCCGATGTCGTAGATCGCGATGATGTGGGGCGACCTGATCTGGGCGAGGGTCTGGCCCTCGCGGATGAACATGTCGATGAACTGCCGGTCGGCGAGATGGGCGTGCACCATCTTCAGTGCGACCTGGCGCTCGAGCCTGGTGTCGAATGCGTCGTATACGACGCCCATTCCACCTTCGCCGAGGATGCGGTCCAGGCGGTAGTGTCCGAACACTGCCCCGGGATGAAGCGTCGTCATGCCCGCACCCTATGCAAGGGACGAGGAACCCAACCACTCAAAAAGTCGAAAAGTCGTCTACTTCTTGGTCGGCGACCACTCGACGATGGTGGAGATGAGCGGAGCGACCTGACCGGACCGGGGGCGGACGCTGTCGACCTTCTTGTCGATCACCGTCACCGTCGGGTTCATCACGATCGGCACCACGATCGAGTCCGCGACCAGCGTCTTCTCGATCTGGACGCGTACGTCTCGGGCCTCGTAGGGATCGGCGGTGCGGGCCAGCTCGCCGATGAGCCGGTCGCGTTCGCGGTCCCCGCCCCCGGTCGCGTTCTGGCTGCCCTTGCTGCCCCACTGCGCCGAGATCTCCTCCGGCGTCTGCGGGATGGGGATCCTGGCGAGGACGGCGTCCCACTTGCTGCCGGACAGCACCTTGTCGGCCCCGGACACACCGCAGTCGGTGGTGGACCAGCCCTCGTCGTCGACGACGTTCGCGATGGTGTCGTAGGCGCCCGAGGCGAAGGCGTTCGACTTGTCGTAGGCGATGCACACCCTGGCGCCGCGCGGGGCCGTCGCGTCCTCCGAGGCCTTGAACTTCGTGGAGAACCCGGAGTCCTCGGTCGCGATCTGGTAGCCCTCGCCACCCGGCGGGAACAGCACGACGTCGGTGGCTTCGTACGCCTCGGCCCACTCGCCCGCGCCGCCCTCGGAGATGTCGCCACGGGGCACGGCCCGCAGATAGGACGTGCGGGTCTCCTTACGCTTGAACAGGCCGCGGTCGGTGCGGAGGATCAGCGCCCACATGGTGCCGTCGTTGGCGGTCTCGACGCCGTAGTCGCGACGCTCGAGGTCGCGCACCTGCTTCCGGTTGCCCTTGGTCGGGGTGACCTGGACGACGTCGACCTTCTCCCCGAGGCCGGCCAGCGCGTCGGCGCTGGCGGGGGTGAGGCGTACCTGCTCGTAGGTCGGCCTCGCCTCGCCCGCATATTCGGGGTTGGCCTCGAGGTCGACCTCCTGGCCGGCCTCGCCGGCCGTGATCTTCGCAATCCGGTAAGGCCCGCTGGACAGCAGCGCCTCCTCGGACGCCTTGCCGTCCTCGGCGACCGTGAAGGCGGTCTTCCACGCCTCCGCGATCTTGGTCAGCTTCGCGGTGTCGGACTCCTCGATCGCGGTCTCGACGACCTCCTTGGCCTCGATCGGGTCCTCGATCTTCAGCGCCTTCTGCCCGACCACGTGTGCCGGGACGGCGACGTCCAGAGCCGTACGCCAGTCGACCACCGGCACCACCAGCGGGACCTCGATGGCGCGCGCGCCCTCGTCGACCTCGGGGATGTAGGCGCTCTTGGTCAGACCCGTCGGCACCGCGCCGAAGTCGACCGTCCCGTCGCTGCCTTCCTGGGCGGTGCCGAAGAAGCCCGACGTGGCCGCCCAGGCGAGCATCAGGTCGGCCGTGTCGATCGGAACTCCGTCGGACCAGGTGGGCTCGGCCAGGTCGTAGCGCACCCGGGCCTGCTTCTCGCCCTCCATGGTGACCTTGCCGAACGTCTCGTCCATCTCGACGGTGTCGTCGATGAGGGTGCCGAACGCGCCGCGCGTCAGCGAGGCGATGTCGAGGTTTCCGTCGGTCACGCTGCCGGCGCTCGCCGGGTTGGTGCTCGTCAGGGAGCCTCGCCACGCGACCGCGACCTCGGTGCCCTCCTCGACCGACGCCGGCAGATCGCCCGAGCAGGCGGTTGCGACGAGCGCCAGACTGGCAACGGAAACGACCCCCACGCGACGACGTGCCCCAGGATGCACCTTCAGTCCCCTCTCCGAGACAACGGACGCCCAGATCCTAACGAGCCTCGGCGGAGACCGGCCATCGACATAGCCGGTCTCCGCCGAACGGGCAGCGGTCACCTCACGACGCGGGGATCTCCACCTGCTCCGTGAACTCGGCGATGGTCTTGTCCGAGCCGATCACCTTCGCTCCGTCGCGCTCGTACTCGATGAGGTACGTGTCGGCCTTCTCCTCCACCTGGAAGGCGATCCAGCCGGTGTGCTCACCGCCGTCGCGCCGCTGGACGTCCTCCAGCGGCGTACGCTGCGCGGCGGTCAGCTCCTCGGTCATCAGACGGGTGTCGGAGCTCTCGAAATCACCGCCGTTGTCCCACGAGATCTCGAAGTTCCCCTCCGAGATCCGGCCGCCGTACTCCGTGCCGGGCTTGATCTTCACCTGCAGCAGCACGACCTCGCCGCCCTCGGCGATGAGGTCCGCCTCCTCCGTCGACGGGAAGTCGCGGACGGCCGAGACGATCTCGATCGTGTCGCCCATGTCCGGGTCCTTCAGCGTCTTCCCGATCTTCACCTCGGTCTCGTCGCCCGCCGGCGCCGCGGACGGGGACTCGGAGGCCGGTGCGCTGGACTCGACCTCGACCGCGGCATCCGCGGCGCTGTCGGTCTCCTCGGAGCCGCACGCGGTCATCGTGAGCGCGAGGCCGAGGCTGAGACCGGCGGCGGCCAGTCGGCAGGTCCGGACGGTGGTGCGAGTACGCATGAAGAACCCTTTCAACAGTGCATGTTCCCGAGAACGAAAGACGGGGGCAGGAGTGCTAACCGAAGGAGCGAGGCCCCAACGCCCGCAGGCAGCCTACCTGAGGCGGATGGCAGTGCTCACCTAGCGTTCAGCCGACTGTTGTCGCTTCCGCCGGACTCGTACGGCAGTCCCGGCCTGACCGGGAGTCAGACCCGAAGCCCCGCCAGGATCAGCGTCGCACCGAGGCCGAAGAGAGCGACCGCAATGACCAGCAGGACGTACAGCCACACCATGGACGACGCTTCGCTGACGTCCTCCCTCTCCGGGTCGTACATCACCGTGATGCGTGAGTTTCGTTTCGGCGCCCGGAACCACGGTGTGTCAGTTCCCGATCGTGCCTGGCCCGACGAATCGACAAATCGATAGTGCACGGTGGTCGACGTCTCACCGTTGTTCCGCCGCTTTGTCTTCACCGACGTGACTGTGGCTTCGACGTGCGTCCACGTACGCCGACGCATCCAGGTACGGACCGTCATGATGAGCACGATCGGAAGAACGAGTGCCAGACCGGCACCGGTCCCGATCAGGTCCACCGATTCCATGGCGACACCCACCCTCCGCTTACTCGCCCTGCTTCGCCAACCACGTGGGGTTGACCGCCAGGGCCGTGACAGAGGCGTCCTTGGTCGGGAAGTCCACGTCCTCCACGTCGACTTCGAGAGCCAGCGCCGCCTTCCCGGTGGCCAGGTCCGTGCGCACCAGGCTCAGCTCGGTGAGCTCGGTCCACACTCGATCGCTCCGACGCCTCGTGAAGCGCTCGCGCAGCTCGCTGTCATTGATGACCGTGTAGACGCCGCTCGACGAGTACGCCAGCGCCTCCGCGTCGAGCCCGACGGAACCCTCCAAGTAAACGACCTTGCGGGCACGAATCGGCGCAGCCTCAGTGGTCGGCACCGGTGCGCTCCACATTGTGTTGTCGACGACCCAATAGAGCTGACTGTCCGAGACCGTCACCCGATCCGGTCCGCCGATGCGCGACGAGTCGTCATCCGCCGGATAGACGATCTCGTGGTCGACCGCAACCTGCTCGGCGGGCGTCCCCTTCGCGGTGTTCCAGATGCGGACGAAGTGCTGGTCATCGTCGTTCTCCCACCCCTCGTAGACGAGGCCGTCGACACAGGGAGAGGTGGTGCCCGGGAAGCCTGAGGGCTCCAAGGTGCTCAGGATGTCCGCGCCGTCGTGCGGGTACGCAGACGTCAGAGCGGCTCGGTCCCGCTGGCTCTCTGGGATCGACTCGCTGTCGTCCTCGAAGGCCTTGGTGTCGGTGCCCCTTCCCGATGAGAACACGCGCTCACCACACACGGCTGCGGTCGATGTGGCGCCGTACGGAGACATTCGGGTCGTCGCTTTACCGCTCTCTCCGTCGATGTACGTCACGAACGGATCCTTGGACCCGTCCTCGGGGCTGAACCCGACCAACGTCCCCGCCCCGACCGGCACCCGATACCACTCATGTTGCGTCTCGACTTCGTTCCCGCCACTCGTTCGCTCGTTCGCGGTCAACCCGGTCTCATCGATCACGTAGTCGTGGCTCCGGTCGGACGTCGTGATCCCGTTCTCCGTCCATGAGATCTGGGCGCCCTCGACACGGTCGAGCTCGACCGATCGCGTCTCCCCGTTCGCGGAGACCAGTACGAGGTGACTGGAGTCCTCGCCACCCTCGTGCACCCGCAACGCCAGGACCGCGTCACCGGTCGCGAAGTCCTCCGGCGGCGGACCGACCGCACAACCCGAAACCAGCGCTGCCGTGGCCACTGCCATCGCTGCCAAACCCCGAGCCACCGCTCACATCCCGTCATCAGTAGGTGCGCAAAGACGCGGTAAGGCTAGCGAGCGCCGAACTCGACCTCTCGCCGACGTCGCCTGTCGCCGCGGATTAGGGTTCAGGTACTCGACCTCGGGCAATCGGGACAAGAGAGGAACGTCCGGAGCATGGGACTGGATGACGTCATCGGCCTGACCTTCTGCGTCATCGCCGGCATCGCGATCGGCGCAGCGGGTTACCTCAACTTCGGAGATGCTTGGCGAAGGGCCCTCAACAGTCGCGAGTGGGCCCGGACGACCGCTCGCATCACCCGGGCTTGGAATGTGAATCTCGGTGGTGGACCCGGCACCACGAGATACAACGTCAACTACACGTTCACCGCTCCCGAGACCGGCGGCAGCTACTACGGCCACAGCGAGGGCGCTGCCCCGGACATGAAGACCGGGGACGACGTCGAAGTGATGTACGACCCAAAGGGGCCGTTCGACAACGAGCTGCCGCTGAACAGCTTCGAGCGGTGGTTCTACCCGATCGCGTTCGGCAGCCTCACCGTCGTCGGCGCGGTCTTCGTCATCGGAAGTCTGGCCGTCGCTGCGGTGATGGTGGCCGACCAGATCCGCTAGCGCACTTGCGGCCGTCGACAGCCTGTCAACGTTTCGCAGCTATGCCTGCGGCGGCGACCAGCGAAGCGACGAGGCGCACACGTCGAACGCCGTCTTCCAGCCGATGAACAACGGGTCTGTCGCCGACATCTCCACAGGACGCGCGACCGATGCCGTGAGCTGAAGACCGCGACGGTGCTTCGACCCAGGGATTGGTGTCACATAAACGATCGAGGTCATCACGATCGAGCCGCCCTGGAGATCCTTCGTGGACTCGCGTTCGAAGCGGATGAATCGCTTGTCGCCAAAGAGCGGCTTGGCGTCGTACGTCTGGATCGCATGCGTCACGTAGCCGTCGAGGCTCTCGCCGTTGGGCGCGCGCCGGATGGTTGCGAACATGGAACCCGGGATGTAGACGTCGCCGGTCGGCGCCCCGGTGGGCGCGAAGTAGGCGATCACGTTCTGCTGCTTCATGAGCGAGAACGCCTGATCCATCTGCATCCGAAGGTGCGCATGCAGATCGGGCCGGTTGGCCTCCATGCAGCGCCGCTTCATCTCGGCGTCGATCGCCTCTCGGTCGGAAGCGTCCGGAACGTGGCGCTCCCAGCCATCGAGGAGCTTCAGGTGGAACTCCGGGTCCTTGGGAGCACCCAGCATCTCCCTCAACGAACTTGCACTGTTTCCGGACATCTCAAGCCTTTCCGTCAGCACGTGCAGTCAGAGGACTGCGATCCAGTGCATCGAATTCGTCGTAAGACACGATCGAGCGCGAGCGCAGCGTGGTCAGCGCTTGGCGCCTCGAGGCGAGAAGCACCTCGAGCTCGTCCGGGGTCAACGCATCGACGTCGACCGCCGGCGGCTTCTCCTTCGAGTAGAGCCGGAACTCCGCGACGATCACCGCGATGCCGAACACCAGCAGCAACAGCGGTGCGATCACGAGGGGAACGCGCGGATAGGCATCCGCGTCGCTCATGAAGATCAGGACCAGAAGCAGGACGGTCGAGACCAACACGAAGACCGAGAACCCGAACAGGGATCGGTCCCACTGCCGGTGAGTCGACCGGGCCCACGGCACGAAGTGATAGAGCAGGGCGAGGAAGCCGAGCGCGCAGCCGATGTAGACGCACGGGACCTCGAAGCCCGGTGAGAAATCCTCGGAAAACTTCCTCGCACCTCCGCCACTGGCAAAGACCGCCACGGAGAACAGCGGTCCGGCCAGACCGATGAGCGCGACCCAGAACATCAACTTCGCAGCAACGTTCGCCGCACCCGAGCGGCGACGCTTCCTTTCCGCTGCTTCCAGCTCGATCTGCGCATAGTCCAGCACCACTCGATTCAACTCATTGATGTCGAAGCGATCGAAGTTGCTGTGCACCGTTGCCCAGTTGCCCGGATCAATCGCTGCCGCCTTAGGCATTGGAAAGGTGCTCCCATTCGTCAACGTGGTTTCGTGTGAGACCCGGAACCGGGCTGGCCTCGAAGGGACGACCGTCCGGGTCGAAGAGAGAAAGACTCGAGAGAATGACCGGCATCTGAGTGATCGTGAGCTGGAACGCCAACGGCAGACCGGACTCCACGATCAGGCCCACACCACCGGTGTCGCCGCTGAAGGCATAGACCGCGGTGGACAGGTGCAGATCCTGTCCGTCGACGGTCTCGTCCCGCGATGCGACGCACTTGATGCCGGGGCCCATCGCCGCACCGATGCACTCATCGACGTCGAAGCCCGACTTCTCCCAGGCCTCGACGTCCAGGTCGCCAGCTTCGGCAAGGACTACTCTGACGCGGCTGGCAATCGGGACCGTCATCGGCCAGTGAAGCATGGTGACCAGCCTGCCCGGCTCACCGATGCCGGCGAGGGAATCCGTCAGAACGCGGCGTACGTCCTCGTCGGACTGCCGGCTCGCGTTGCTGCCGAACCACTCGCGGACACGGGCGCACTCGGTCGACACCCACGTGTCGGCGCCCTGCCCCAGGTCGCTGGGAACGAGCGTCCATTCGCGTTGTGGGTAGATTCCTTCAGCTCGCCACGTTCCGACCATGGTCGTCCTCCGATTTGATTACAAGCTCCGAGCAGCACACGTCAGTATGGTCGATCGATCGCTCAGGCGAAGATGTCGCCGGCCGAGTCGGGCAGGCCCTGGATCGTGTTCACAGTGCTGTAGAAGGAGTTGGTCTGCTTCGCCAACGCGCCCTGGATGTCACCAGCCGCGCGCCACATCTTGCTGTACGAGCTGATCCGCGTGAAGTCACCGACATCGAGACCGGCGTGAAGGCTGGTCATGATGTCCGGAAAGGCCTTGAACTTGACGGCGTCCCCGACGCCACCCGCCGCCTTGTACCCAGCCGAGAACTTGGCGAACTTGGACGCGCCGGCGCCCAGGTCAGTGATCGCATCGGCCATCTTTCCGAACTTGCCGAACGGCACGACGTCGAGAACAGCTAGCACGAGGTCCCAGCCTGAGCACTTTCCGGCACAGAACTGGATGGTCTTCGCAAGGAGCACCAGGGCCGACACCGCCATCGCGATCGCCGCCAGCGGTCCCGCGATGAACAGGCTCGCCACGAAGAGCACCATCGCAACGATCTCCAGGACGGCGATGATGTCGTCGAGGACCTCCCAGAAGCCGTCCTCGATCTTCCCGGACATCTCGTTACCGATGCCGCTGACGGCAGCGTCGTACGCGTCTTCCCAGGAGTCGTAGTAGCCGTCCCAGGTCTCGGCGGCGTTCTCCCAGTCCTTGCGGGCCTGTTCCTTCGCCTCGGCAGCATCTTCCTCCTGCTGCGCCTCCGGGCTGCCTTCCTTCGGGCCGGCACCCGGAAGATGGTTCGGCGCACCTTCCATGCCGTCGTACTTGGCCCACAGGTCCTCGCAGGTGTCGACCTGCGACCTGATCAACGGCTGCCACTGTTGGAGCTCTTGGCCGTACTTCGCAATGATCGGGCCCACCGGCGTGTAGAGCGCGCTGGCCTCTTCGAGCGTCTTGTAGGAGTCGCCGATCTTGTCCTGAAGCTTCTCGACGGCCTTGCCGTCCATCTCGCCGTTGGCGAGATCGTGTTCCGAGATCTTCTTCAGCTCTTCGTAACAGGACTTCATCATCTCGCCCAGACGCTCGATGGCGTCGCCGCGCTCGATGATGCCGGAGGGATTGCCCTCGACAGTCCTGATCTCTCTGCCCTTAGGTGATGAATCCATGGCTCATGTGCTCCTTCGTCGAGCCCGTCAAGTGTCCTGAACCGTCCGCCCCGCCGCAGTCACCGCGCTGCGGGGCCGAACGTCCTACTTGGTCTGGAACTGGAGGGCAGTCTCGCTGTCCCAGTTCTCGAACCCGTCGACCACGCCTTTGACGTGCTCGTGGAGCTCCTTCAGGCTGTCCTTGAGCTCATCGCGCTTGTCGTCCCAGCGCTCCTCGAAGTCCTGTGCCTTGTCCCGGAGGTCGCTGCGGCCGTACGGATTGCCGATGTCCGCCTCGAGCTCCTCCGACTGGCTCGTCGCATTCTCGAACTCGCTGACAATCGAGTCCAACTGTGTCGCGATCCTCGAGAGTGTCTCGATCTTGATCCTGACGTCCGCCACCGCAAGCTCCCCTTCGATCTTCCGCCATCTGCCCGGTCAACGTGCCGAAATGTCGCCGCGGGTGGGGCGACCGCGCATGCTCCGCCCCACCCAACCAAGCGAATGGATCAGCCGCCGGCGAGCTGGCTGTCGAGGTCCTGGATCGCCGTGGCCATGTCACGCAGCGCCTGCGCCATGTCCTCGACGCCGGCAATAGCGTCCTTCAGACCCGTGGTCATCTCCGTGTAGCCGTCCTGGAACTTCCCCGACGCCTTCTCCGTCTTGAACCCGTCCTGAACCAACTCATCCACGTAGCCCTGGCACTCGTCCAGAGCCGACTCGATCGTGTCCTTGCCCTGGTCGAGCTTGTCGGCGGTGCCGGTCATCTCGTCGTATGTTGCCCCGAAGTCACTCATCGATCATCGCCTTTCCCGCGATTCTGTCGAACGACACATGGCAGCGCCGTTCGTCACCGTACGTAGCGCGTCACATGGTCGTGACGAGCTGACCCGACGAGGCGACGCCATCATCACGGACATGCTCCGAGATCCGGGCGTTCGACATCGTCACGGTCGTCCTACCCGCTTCGTCGAGTTCTAAACATCTTCGAAAGTAAAGATTTCTGCTGACCCGGTTGAGAGGTCGCAGCGCCCGGCGGGAGTCGACACCGCAGCACCTGACGGGGACGTCCGAGACGGGCAGATGGTGGGCTCACAGATGCGAGCCCACCATCCTGACAAACGCTGTGACTCAGCCGCCGGCGAGCTGCGAGTCGAGGTCCTGGATCGCCGTGGCCATGTCACGCAGAGCCTGCGCCATGTCCTCGACACCAGCGATGGCGTCCTTCAGACCCGTGGTCATCTCGGTGTAGCCGTCCTGGAACTTACCGGACGCCTTCTCCGTCTTGAACCCGTCCTGAACCAGCTCATCGACGTAGCCCTGGCACTCGTCCAGCGCCGACTCGATCGTGTCCTTGCCCTGGTCGAGCTTGTCGGCGGTGCCGGTCATCTCGTCGTATGTTGCCCCGAAGTCACTCATCGATCATTGCCTTTCCCGCGATTCCATTGCAGGACGCCCCGTCGGAGCGCCGGACGTCACGGTATTGCACGCGACGCGGAGTCGTGAAGCGCAAATCACGATCCGCTGCCACCTTCGCTCGACAACTCTTATGGGGCCCGACTTCACTTGCAACGTTGCCCTGGCAACCTCAGCCGATCCCGATCGCGGAGTCCTTGGATGGCGGCCCAACGCTGCAACCCGAAACCATGGCCGCCGTCGGATCCGTCACCGCTGCGGTTCCTCGAGTCACTGTTCACATCAGACCTCAGACGATGAGCTATGGGATGCACCTAGTAGCCACCGCCCTCCGAGGTGCCCAGAATCGGCAAGCTAGAGTCCGAGAACACCCTCGGGCGTGGGCAAGTGACGCCGTTGCAACCACGCGCCGACATCTGGCCACGGCCAGGTCATACACATGACCACACCGCGACTCGGAGCTGGAAACTGCCCATGACAACAACAGGCAAACGCGCCGGAATCTTGCGTTCCCTAACGCAACCCGGTCTTCTCGGGAGACTCAGTCGAGGCAATCCGAAGTCGGCCCCATGGGTTCTGAGCGGCGTTCACCTGCTTCCGGTCGCAATCGTCGTCCTCATCTGGTGGATCGGCCTGTCTCCGGCCTTCGACAGCATTCACTGGGTCCCAGCGATCCTCGCCACGGTCGTGGCTGTCGCCGTGCCGCTCCCGATGATGTACGCCTTCGGCTTCTGGGGTGTTGGCGCCGCCAGCGGTCAAGATGGCGGTGATCAGTTTGATGGCGACTTCACGCCTCTCGTTGCCTTCGCACTTGGATGGCTCCGCTGGGTCCTCCAGATCGTCATGATCGGCGGCGTTATGATCGGGACGGTCTTCATCTGGCTCGACTTCCGCCCCTGGCACTTCTTGAGTAGCCCAGAGATCGACGCAATGCCCAACAAAATTGCCGCCATCCCGATCCCGGATGACTGGGAAGAATCCAGCCAACCCTCTGAGGACTGGAAGAAGGATCACACGTCCTATACGAAGCCGCACGCACAGCTTCGCGCATACTTCTACGCGCCGGTCACCTATAAAGAGATGACGGAATGGGTGAATCACACGTCAGCGTGGGAGCAAAGCAAGTTCGGAGCAATCGATCACATCGAGTGCGACTCTTCACTCGAATGGTGCCACGCGGAGCGTGTCCCGGCGCCCGGCGAGCCGCGAGAGTACAGCCTGACAATCAGCTGGCACGAGGCCCGAGGAGTGACCGATGGCGCTGGGCAACCACTCCACTCGGTCGACATCGACCTGAAGTACGCCGCGGAGGGGCAGCCCTGGAACTGAAATCCCCTGACTTGACCTGCCGTTCACAGGTCGCCTCCGGTTCGGTCGGACCTTTCGGTATCCTGCCGGTCACGAGAGGTGGCGTGCCGGACCCTGTCTCCCCCGCACACCAGGTTCCGCCCTCAGCGGACCGTCATTACAGTCCGTACATCGCGAGAACGTTGCCGCCCAATTCAATCTCCGGCAACTGATTCGGGTCGTCCCACGGAACCTCGGTCTTATGCTGCAGGTAGTAGTTGCCAACTGGTGACGCCGGCGCAGGGTCGCTGCCGTCCACCGCACCTCGTACGCGTTCCAAGAACTTCGTGAGCGCACGATCGTTCAATCGACCATCCAGAAGCGCGGCAGGTGTCCGCGGGTCCGCCCCAACCACTACGTGAAACACCGAACCTGAACCGTTCACGTCGACGCCCACGAGGATGAACCTCGGGTTCGAATACCATGGCTTCTCGCGAGCAACGAGCCTTCGACCATCGTTATGGACCGCGAGAATCTTGCAGGTCTTCGTCTTCTGAACAACGCCTAGGGCCGCCTTGAAGACCGTCTCAGCATCCTCAGGCACTTCGACAGCAACGTCGCGCGCGTCACGCATCAAACTCACCTCATCTTTAGCTTCCGCCCAGTGCGCAAGCAGGACTTCACATCGTACTCAGGGCGCCGGAGGGAGCCATCGCAACGTCGACACGCACGCATCGAACGCGAACTTCCACGACCGAACCAACTTATCCTCGTTCGAAGACTCTAGCGGGCGCATGAAGCTTGCAGTGAACTGAAGCGCACGACGTCGGTGCGCCCCTGGAATCGGCGTCAGGTAAATCAAGCTATTCTGGATGACCGTTGACTCATCCATGGCGAGCGTCTTCTCGCGCTCGAAACGCACGAACCGCTTATCACCGAAGAGCGGACCGGCGCCATGCTCTCGGATCAAACTCTTCGTGAGTTCATCCAATGACCCACCACTCGGCGAGCGACGCACCGATGCTACAAGAGATCCCGGGATCAGAGTCTTGTCATCTTCTACCTTCGATGGCACGTAGTAGGCGATGACAGACTGCTGATTCATTGTCTCATAGGACTCATCGACCATCTTCGAAACCATCCCGTAGAGATCTGGCCTCTGAAGTCCCGAGAGTCGCAACTTGAGGTCCGCGCTCAGACGAGTCCTGTCGGCATCGTCTGGCGTGCGTCGCTCCCACCCAGGGAGCAACTTGATCTCAAAACCTGGATCCTTCGGTGCTCCTAGCATCTCCCTAAGTGAAACAACTTCCGGCGAAGGACTCATTCCGTGCCTTTCCGAGTGACAACCAACGCGCCCAAAGGTTTCTTGATCGCTTTGTTTACGGTCCTCAGTTTGACCGCCTTGCGTTTCGCGGCCTCCTTGAGCGCCGCATTTCGATGATCAAGCAACAATTGAGTCTCTACTTCCGACAAGTCGCTGATCTCGACCTTAGGAAGGGCCTTGGTGGAGTTGCCAAAAACAAAGGAACATAGCGAGGCCAGCGCTGCAAAGAATGAAGCCCAAGTCGGCCACATATAGACCCCGCCGACGTCAACACCATCGCGAATAGCCGCGAAAACCAGTGTGAATCCGGAACCACCCAGGAGTAGCCCCGACAGGAGAAGGTCCGACTCCCTCGTGCGCAGCCCCGCCCGCCACCAGCCCACGATGCCTACGATCTGACAACCCAAACCGATCAGGAAAGACAGAAGAACGATCTGAGTAGCGGCTCCGGTTGAAAATTCAGTGCTCTGAACGTGGCGAAACTGTACGTTCCCCGCGAATGCGAGAGCGCCAGCTACCGGCGCCAAACCGGATAGAGCAACAAGGATCTGATTCCCAAGCGAGCGCGGCGCGCAGATCGACCATATTCCTTGAAGACGCTCATCGCGATACAAGATATAAGAAGCGCGGTCGAGAACCTGTTGTTCCACGTCAGCGACTTCGACTTGTTCTCCGCGACGGAGCCGTTCAGCCCACTCGAATGCGTCGTGCCACATGTTTTTCATTCAGGAAGTCCCCAGACCTCATCCACCAATACTATGTGACTGAAACTCGCCGATTTCCCACGAAAGACCGCCCCGCTTTCGCTGAAAACCTCGAGACCCTGAAGCAACTCTTCGATTCCGGGTCGCATCATCACGAAGTAATTCACTGGCATCGGGTCGAGAGAAACCTTGACGCATCTGGAACCGTCAACGAACACATAGTCCGCCGTGACGATCTGGACATCTACATCGCTGGCCGATTCCCGAAGGACCGCGTCGACACTGACGCACTCGACGCCAGCTCCCAGTCGCTCCGACTCGTAACTGCGCAGTTCATACCCGTCATCAACCCAGTCCTCAAGCCGTGGCACTCGGCCAGAGGTCACGTTGACACCGAAGAACAGGTCTCCGAATGGCGGCCAGTATGCGGCCGTCAGACTTGCAGCACCCGGCCGCAGGCGCTGAGCGCGTTCGAGGTCACTCCTGATCAGGAGCGTCGTATCCGAACTGAACTCGGTGTCCCATGCTGCTTCCAGCGCGCTTGTGACCTCCGACGACCAAGAAGAAATCGCGGACTCCGGCAACTCTGGGATCTCAAACCAACCGGGTTCACGGACCTCTGCGTTCATCATCCACGCAGTCACTGGCTTTCCTCGCATATGTGAGTCGGGAACACCATCGTCACCACACGACGTCTAGGACGTCGGACACCGCTCCGCCAGGCTCGAAGTCATGGGAGAATGGGTTGAGAGTCGGCCCACCGCTCAACTTTGAAATCGAATCGATGACCTCTGGCCCCTTTCCCCAGTTGGAAACGAGTGTGTGTCCCTGCTCCCAGACCCTTCCGTGAGCCGTCGACCCCTCTCCACCACGAGTGAACGCAGAGATGACGTCCCCTCTCGGACGCGCGCGGACCGCTTCGTCCCAGCCACGCAGGGTCGCCTTTGTTGCCCTGAATCCAACCTTCCCGAACACGGTTCCTGCAGTCGACATTTTGCCGCCAAGCCCAGCTACGCGACTTGCACCCTTCATGGCACCGCTGAGCGCACGACCAGCGGCTCCGAATGGGATCACGCCGAGCGCAGCCCACCCGACGTCAGCCCAGCTGCCGTTTCCGAATATGGCTTGGCCCAAGCGGCCTGCCAGGATGACCGCGGACACGATGAGAGCAAGGGCAGCGAACGGGCCAGTTAGGAAGATCGCCGCAATAGCGAGCACTAGAGCGACGTAACCGAGAGCATCGAGAACAGGTCCGATGTCATCCCAAAAGCTGTCCTCGATCTGACCAGACGTGCCATCGGTCACACCTGAAACCGCCTGCTCATAGGCATCCTCCCAGGTGTCGAAGTAGTTATCGAAGTTCTCGGCCTCTTCGTGCCACGCGTCGTAGAGCGCCTGCTTCTTCTCAGCTTCCTTCGCCGCGTCATCAGCCTCTGGACTGTCGGGCTCAGGTCCGAGCTCAGGCGGAGCCATCCCGATCTCCGGGCCAGGAGCATTCTGATACTCAGTCCACTTCGTGTAGCACTCATCGACGGATGCGTTGAGGCCATGCTTGATCACCATCAGGGACGACCCGTACTCCTGGATGGGGGGACCCACCGGCTTATACAGGTCCGCGGCCTCGCGCAGCTTCTGAAACGAATCTCCGATCGCTTCCTTGAGGGAGTCGACCGCCTCGCTCACCATCGCCTCGCCCTCGAGGGTGCCATTCTTGATGCCCTCAAGAGTATCCGCTGCAGATTCCATCATCTCGCCGAGACGTTCGATCTGATAACCGCGGTTCCAGATGGAGTCGCCATCATCAGCGATCGACTCGATGGTCCGATTCTTCGGAGAAGTTCCGCCGCCGCTCATATCATAATACCTTCCACACCGAGACCGGCATATTGGACGAGTTCGCCCTACTTACCGCTGTTTGACATGTTCTTGGCTGCATCGTCGTCCAACTTGTTGAAGCCATCAACAACAGCCTTGGTCTTCTTCGCAATCTCATCGAGGCTTTCCTTCAACTTCCCGCGCTGATCGTCCCAACGCTCCTCGAAGTCCTTTACCGCGTCCCGAAGCTCAGACCTACCGAACGGAGTGCCAATATCCGCTTCGAGGTCCTCGGACCGGTTGGTTGCCTCCTCGAACTCTTTGACGATGCTCTCGAGCGCAGCATGCATCGTCTCCAGTTCGGATATCTTGATGTGAACCTTGTCGCCCATCGCAACCTTTCAGAAAAACGTGTAGATCGCCGCAGATGGTGATCGACTCCGCCGAAACCGCCATCACATCCGATCCGACGGTGGTGGTGGACCGAGACGGCCCCCGGCCCACCACCACGCACCAGCGAGAATCAGCCGCCGGCGAGCTGCGAGTCGAGGTCCTGGATCGCCGTGGCCATGTCACGCAGCGCCTGCGCCATGTCCTCGACACCAGCAATGGCCTCCTTGAGGCCAGTGGTCATCTCCTGGTAGCCGTCCTGGAACTTACCGGACGCCTTCTCCGTCTTGAACCCGTCCTGAACCAGCTCATCCACGTAACCCTGGCACTCATCAAGAGCCGACTCGATCGTGTCCTTGCCCTGGTCGAGCTTGTCGGCGGTGCCGGTCATCTCGTCGTAGGTTGCCCCGAAGTCACTCATCGCTCATTGCCTTTCCCGCAATATTCATTACACGACACCCGTTACGGCGCCGTTCGTCACCATCACTCACGCATCACATGGTCGTGAAGCGTGATCCCGACGAGCCGACACCGTCATCCCGAGCGTGGTGGTCCGAGATCCGGGCGATCAACGTCGTCGCGGTACTCCTACCCGCTACGTCCAGTTCTAAACATTTCTGAAAGTAAAGTCTCTGCTGATCCTGTTTGGGAATCGCAGCAGCGCATCCGTGGGAGTCGACACCGCGGCATCTGGCCGAGACGGATGATGGTGGGCCCACAGATGCCAGCCCACCATCTTGACCAACGCCGCGGATCAGCCGCCGGCGAGCTGCGAGTCGAGGTCCTGGATCGCGGTCGCCATGTCACGCAGAGCCTGCGCCATGTCCTCGACACCAGCAATAGCCTCCTTGAGGCCAGTGGTCATCTCCTGGTAGCCGTCCTGGAACTTGCCCGACGCCTTCTCCGTCTTGAAGCCATCCTGAACCAGCTCATCCACGTAACCCTGGCACTCATCCAGCGCCGACTCGATCGTGTCCTTGCCCTGGTCGAGCTTGTCGGCGGTGCCGGTCATCTCGTCGTACGTTGCGCCGAAGTCACTCATCGGTTACTACCTTCCCGGGATTTCATGAGGTGACGCACGTCAGCACGCCGCTGGCCACCGTAGGCCACCCTTTACGAGGTTGTGAAGGGTAAAGACGGATTCGTTGTCGGATTCATACAGAGATTCATACAGACGTCACGCAGAGCCCTCGGAGTCGCTCGCGAGAGGCATCTGCATCGTCACCGTGCGGCCGGCCTGGACGAAGATTCCTCGGCCTGCCGGGAAGTCGGTGCGCTTGAGCTTGCCGAACGGAACCTTGAACAGCGTGTCGCCGTCGTAGGTGTCCGGCTTGAGCACGATGCCCTGGCGAGCGGCCTTCCATTCACCCATGACGCCCGAGCCGCCGCCGGCCCGAGTGACGTCGGCGTCGCCGATGAAGAGGTGGTCGGAGTTGTTGATGGCCTGCAGCAGGGCGCGCATCGGACGGTCGGCGGGACCGTCGGCCAGGTGGGTCATGTCCTCGGCGACGATCATGATGCGGCCGGGGAAGGACTCGTCGGCGACGATCTCGGCGAGCTCGGTGACGAGCGCCTTCTCGTCGTCGGGGCGGGTGGCACTGCGTACCCAGGGACGGAAGTCGCCGAGCATGGCGCGACGGCTGCCGAGGTGGAACAGCTTCACCTCGGGGTCGAAGCGCTCCACGGACTCGACGAGCGCCTTGAGGGCGTTCGTCTTACCCGACTGCGGCGGGCCGGTGATGATGAACGAGCCGATCGGGTCGAAGCCGCGGGCGGACAGGGTGTCGTCGGCGATACCGAAGACGGGCTGTCCGTTGGCCTGGGCAGGCATGGCCCGGCTGGAGATCTTCGTCGGCAGGGCGCCGATCTCGCCGACCTCGGGAACACCCTGGGCGCGCAGCTGACTGACGAGCTCGTCGAGAGCCTTGGTCTGCTCGGCCACGTTGGTCGTGCCACCGAGCACGGCCAGCTGGACCTCGGCCTTGTCGACGACGGCACGGCCGGGCACCGACTGCTCGTTGAGTACGTCCTTGGGGGCTCCGACGAGGACGTACTGGCTCGGGTCGGAGAGCCGCATGACGACACGGCGCGGGATGTTCGCGAAGACGGCCGTCGGGACGGACCCGGACCGGTCGGCGGTGATCACCGCGTGGATGCCGAGCGGGCGGCCCTCACCGAGAACCCGCATGAAGGACTGGTAGAACGGCGCGCGACCGGCGGCGATCTCCCACTCCTTCTTGAACTCGGGGTAGTTGTCGATCAGCAGCAGGATGCGCGGCATCGAGGCGTCGGCGATCTCGCGGTATTCGGTGAGGTTCGCGGCCGCGGCCTTGGAGAACAGCTCGGAGCGGCGGTCCATCTCCCGCTCGAGCGTGCGCATCAGCCGCTGCAGACGCTCGGCGTCGTCGCCGTCGATGATCGAGCCGACGTGCGGGAGACGCTCGATCGCGCCCAGCGCGCCGGAGGCGAAGTCGAGACCGTAGACCTGCACCGTGCCGAGCTCCGGACGGGCACCAGCGGCGGTCGCGATCGTCTTGAGCAGCGTCGACTTGCCCGAACCGGACGAGCCGAAGATGAGCAGCGAGCCGTCCCGGTCGGGAGAGAAGTAGACCGCGTTCTGCTGCTGACGCTCCGGGATGTCGGCGAGACCCAGCAGGATCTGGCCGTCGCCCTCCAGCGGCAGGTCGCGCATGTCGACCACGGGCGCGAGGTCGTCGAGCCACGGACGCCGCGGGGTCATCAGGCCGGCGGTGGCCGAAGCCTTGATCAGGGTGGCCACGATCCGCTTCTGGTCGTTGGGACCCAGATCCTCGTCGTGCGAGTCGCTCTCCGGCGGACGCTCCGGCTCCCACTCGGTGATCGAACCGAACTTGAGCTCGGCGACCTTCACATCAGCGGTGACCACCTCGTCCTCGCGGGTCCAACCACCGGCGTACGCGGACTGGAACGGGGTCAGGCGGCCGGGACCGGTCTTCGCGATGCCGCGGCCGGGAAGTGATGGCGGGAACGACGCCGCCACCGGGTCGTCGACGACGTCCTTGGAGTCGGTCTCGTCGGCCATCCGCAGCGCGACGCGGAGGTTGGTGTTGGCCCGCAGGTTGTCCTTGATGACACCGGCCGGACGCTGGGTCGCCATGATCAGGTGGATGCCGAGCGAACGGCCTCGCTGGGCGATGTCGACGACACCGTCGACGAACTCGGGCACCTCGCCGGCCAGAGCGGCGAACTCATCGATGACCAGCACCAACGCGGGCGGGCACTCCGGGTCCTGGCGCTTCTCGAGCTCGAGGAGGTCCTTGGCCTTCTTCCGGTTGAACAGGTGCTCGCGGTAGTGCAGCTCGGCCTTGAGGCTGGTCAGCGCACGGCGCACGAGGTGCGGGCTCAGGTCGGTCACCAGACCGACACAGTGCGGCAGGTCGATGCAGTCGGCGAAGGCCGAGCCGCCCTTGTAGTCGACGAAGAGGAACGTCACCCGGTCGGGCGAGTGCGCCGAGGCGATGCCCAGCACCCACGCCTGCAGGAACTCGGACTTACCGGCACCGGTGGTGCCGCCGACCAGGGCGTGCGGGCCCTGCGTACGCAGGTCCAGCGTCATCGCGTCCGAGGCTCCCTGACCGATGATGGCGCGCAGGTTCCCGGCCTTCTTCAGGCGCGGCCGGGGCCGGTCGGAGCGATCGATGATGGAGTTGTTCTGCGCCCAGCGCTCGACGACGGAGTGCGGGTCCTCCGCGACCTCGTTGCCGACCAGGGACAGGAAGCCGACCGAGTTCGGGAGGTCGGAGGAGTCGTGGACGACGGTGCTGGCGTCCACGACGGGCGCGAGCCGCTTGGCGAACATGTCCATGTAGGCGTTGGAGACGCCCTCCACGGTGACACCCTCGTAGAGGTCGCCGTTGCGGACCAGACCGACGGTGGCGCGCTCCAGGCCGTCGCTGACGTCCAGGTAGCTGCGGCAGACCGCCGGCAGCGCCTCGACGGTGGAGGACATGAAGACGGCGTGTACGCCGACGTCGGCTCCACGCTCGAGCACCTGCACCAGCCGGGCACGGTCCACCGGGGCGTCGTTGGTGACGAAGACGATGATGGAGACCTGCACGCGCGCGTTGGTCTCCTCGCCAGCCCGAGCGACGTCGGTGCCGTACTGCATCGGGTTCCACTTCTCGGGGAACGGGCCGCGGTGCTCCGCGGTCCGCCCGGCGCGCATGATGTATTCCTCCAGCGCGCTGAGCAGGGCGTTGGCCGTCGGGGCGGAGTCGGCCAGCGGCATGTCCTTGAAGCGGTTGGTCTCGGAGGTGGTGTGCGGCAGCCACTTGAGCCACTCGAACTCCTCGACCCAGTCCGGGTCGGCGAAGGCGACGGTGACGACCTCGTTGGGCGCGTGCAGACCGAAGAGCTGCACCGCGAGCCCACGCATAGCGTCGGCTGCCGGGCCGGCGGGCCCGGCGACACCAACGGAGCCGACGGCGGGCAGCGACTCCAGCAGTGGTACGTCGTCGACGTACTTGTAGCGCTCCTTGAGCCGGTCGATCCGCTCGATGAACTCGGGCAGACCGTTCTGGGTGTCGCGCTCCGCGATCGTGTTGCGCGAGAGGGCGCGGGTGGTGCCGAGGCGTACGGCCAGGAAGTTCCAGTGCTCAGGACGCCTGGTCCACAGCCGCGGACCGAGCTGCATCGCCTGCTCGAAGACCTCGGCGACCGCCGGGACCTCCTCGTTGCGAGCGAGCTCCTCCTCGGGCTTGCTGCGGTAGAAGACCTCTTCCAGCTTCTCGAACTGCCGCTCGAAGAGCTCGATCTCGTGGTCCTGCTTCGCGCCGGCCTGGCGGTGCTGGTTGATGTAGTTGCCGACCGCCATCATCGGGGTCATCACGACCAGGAGCAGCGCCCGCGCGCGGCCGGTCATCGCGTAGATCGAGAGCGCCATGATGATCGGCGCGATCAGCACGAACCACGGGAACAGCTTCTTCTGCATCTCCGTCGGCATCCACGGCGGCGGGTGCTCGGTGCCCGGGTAGCGGACGTCGACCCGCGGGCTGCGGTTGAAGAGCAGGCCGCCACCGCGCTCGAGGACCGGGTCCTCGACCGTGTCGAGGAAGTCCTGGGAGAGCTGCATGACCAGCGTGGTGCTACCGATCACGACGGGCGTGTCCGGCGCCAGACGTACGCGGGAGACCTGGGTGCCGTCGACGACGACACCGTTGGCGGAGTTGAGGTCGACCAGCTCCACGGAGCGGTCGACCTCGATGCGGGCGTGGCGCTTGGAGACCATCGGGTCGGCCAGCACGATCTCGTTCTCGGGTCCACGCCCGATCGAGGCGTGGCCGGTGACCAGTGGAAACGCCTGGCCCCGGACCGGACCGTCGATCGCGCGCAGCACGCCGACGCTCTTGCGCCGCGAGCCGGTCGCCTCGGCGTCCGGGCCAAGATTCACCACCGCTGCGGCGAAGCCGGACCCGATCGGTGCCTCGCCGATGGGGATGTCGTGCTGGAGCGGTTCCATTCGGTCGGCGGTCGGCGGGGCGACTGCCAACGTCAAGACGTCGTGCTCACCCGCGATGATCGAACGCGCTGGGTCGGCGTCGGCGATGTGCCGCGCGACGTCACCTGCGGTGGCCGTGGAGTCAGCCGTGATGATCACATCCGCCGGCGCCACACCGGGCCGGTGCAGAGTGAGCTTGACCTTCATCCTTCGTTCCCCTCGTCAACGTGTCTGAAAGACCATGAAGCAAGATCGTGCGGGTGGGGCCGCGTCACCCGCGGCGCACCAGGGCCGAGCGGTCGCCGAAGCGAATCATCGCGCCGACGGGGGCGAGCACCGGCTCCCAGGCCGTCAGCCGGCGGGTGGCACCTTCGTGGATCACCACGGTGCCGTTGGTCGAGCCTCGGTCGGTGACCTCCACCCCGTCACCGCTCGGACGCAGCGACAGGTGGGTCTTCGAGACCGACACGTCGATGATCGAGACCGTACGTGCCCCGAGGGTGTTCTCCGTCAGGGCCGGGTCGCGGCCGACCAGAACCAGGCCGGACACCGGGATCCGCTCGCCGGAGTCGACCTTGAGCATGATGCCGCGCGGCTGCGACTGCGCCGCGGGCTGGTGGCCGCCGGTGGTGGGCGCCGGAGCCGGCGCCGGAGTCGGGGTCGGAGCCGGGGTAGGAGCCGGCGTCGGCGCGGGAGTCGGGGTCGGCGGGATCGGCTGAGGAGTCGGGTGAGGCGTCGGCGTGGGGGTCGGCGGCGGAGGAGGCACTGCCTGACCCTGGGTGGGCACGACGCCGCGCGAGGGCGGGATCGACGGCGTCACCGGCTTCGGCGCCACCGGTCCCGACGGCGGGGTCGCGAGCGCACCGCCCGGGGAGGCACCGGGTTCCTCGCGCTTCGCCTTCGGACGGGACACCCCGAGCACGCCGGCACTGACCCGCCCCGCGGGACGGTAGCTGCCGGCGTCGTGGTCGTTGGGCGTGCTGAGCGAGGGCAGCGACTTCCGCTCCGCGACGGGCGCGGCCGCGACCGTCTTGCGGGCGATGCGCATCCGCTTCTCGTCGTAGGGGTCGAGACCGTCACGTACGTCGACCATCCAGGTCTCGGCGACCTTGTCGTGCCAGCCGCGGCCACGGTTCTCCTTGTCGAACAGCGGCGAGGCGAGGAAGACGATCGGGGCGATCGGGATGATGCCGGAGCCCCAGAGCACGAGGGCCCGGAGGAACGCGCGTCCGACACCGGGGCGATCGAGGGTCTTGACGTTGACCGACCGGATCCCGGCCATGGACTTGCCGAGCGTGACGCCGCGGCGGCCGTGGAAGACGATCTGGACGATCACGAAGATCAGCGTCAGCAGAACGGTCGCGCCGCCCGCGATCGCGGCCAGCATGAAGTCGGGGTGGCTCAGGAACCGGGCGAAGCCGAACTTGCCTTGAGCCAGCTTGAGCAGCAGCGGAAGGGTGAAGACCAGATACGGGATCTGCAGGACCGCGTAGCAGACGATGTCGATGGCCGCGGCGACCGCCCGGCGGCCCAGGGGCGCGTCCTTCAGCCCGAGCGAGGCGGCGTACGCCGGGTCCGGCTTGCCGTCTGCGGTGAGACCTTCGATCCGGTCGTCATTCTCGGCGACCTCCCATATCTCCACCGCAAGAGCTCCTCACGCCCGATGTCCGAGTATTTTCGGCGCTGACCCAACAACGCCAGAAGGCTACCGGAATGTCCCGGCTCGGGCGCGATGGTGTCTGGCAGGATCGACGTATGTCAACACCCGCCGGGCCATCCGGGAGCCCCGAGCGCATCGTCTTCTCCGACGGCAGCACCGCCGATCTCGTACGCAAGGAGGACGGCTGGGTCATCGAGATCAACGGCGTGGCACAGTCCCACGTCGGAGATCCCGCACAGCCGCCGAAGCTCGCCTCGATCCGGTGGATGCTGGCAGCGCTCGGCGAGCGGGCGCCACGGACGGCTGCGCACCTGGGCGGAGCCCTGCTCGCGCTGCCCCGGGCGGTCGCTCACCGGTGGCCGTCGACCATCCAGACGGTCGTGGAGCTGGAGCCCGCCCTGGTCGAGCTGACCAGGTCGCGGTTTCCCCTGCCCGCAGGCATCACGATGGAGACGGCCGACGCGCGCTCGTGGCTCGAGGCCCACCCGGGGTCGGAGCACGATGCCATCGTCATCGACATCTTCGTCGGCAACCGGATCCCGCCGGCGTTCACCTCGCTGGAGTGCATGAGCGCCGCTCGCCGTGCGCTGCGCGAGGAGGGTCGGCTGGTGCTGAACTCCGTCGCCGGCCCCGAGCTGCTCTTCACCCGTCGCGAGCTCGCGACGCTGCGTACGGTCTTCGAGCATGTCGCGATGATCGTGCAGGGGTCTGCGCTCGCGGGAGCGAGGTTCGGCAACGCCACCCTGATCGCTTCAGCGGCTCCGATCGACGGCGACGCGATCCGCGCGGCGCTCGCCGGCGACCCGTCGAAGGGAGCGCTGGTGACCGACCTCGACCCGATCATCGACGGCGCCGGCCCGGTCAACGACGCCGACCAGCTCTGGTCCCCGGAGCCGAACCTGCCCGACGCGAGCGCGGCGCTGCGGCTCCTCGATCAGGCCCGACGGGCAGTGGACACGCTGAAGACCGCGTCGGACTGACCCTCCGTCGCCTTTGTCTAGCGAGATTCGGCCCTATCGCTCGGCAGATACCGCGACAGGCATCGCCAGCCATTTCTTTTACCGAAACCGGCTTGTAACGTTCAAACAACCTGCTCGCGACTTGGGAGCGGGATGCTTGATGCGCACGACAAACCACGATGCACACCATCTATCCGTTGTAGGGGGGACCTCGATGGAAACACTCACCGCGATCGAGCCTGAGGCGAACAGCGCCGCGAAGCAGCGCAGCCTCAAGTTCCGTCACGCCAGCGCCCTGACCAAGCTCATGGACGAGCGACAGGACCTGCGCGGGGTTCACGTGTTCGCCGACTTCGTCGACGACTCGGTTCGCTGGTCCGCGTGACCGGCATCTGAATTGGGGGGATCCACGATCCCGTTGCGTAAGGCCCGGCCGACGACGGCCGGGCCTTCGCGGTTCTCGAGGGGCGGCTAGAGGCTGCGGTGGACGATCCGCCCGCCGACAACGGTCAGTACGACGCCGCCGTGGGCGATCGCGGCCAGATCTGCGACCGAGGCCCGGAGCGGGTCGACGTCGAGCAGGGCCAGGTCCCCGCGAGATCCGGGGGCGACCGTCACCTGGCCGTCCACCGAGGCGGTCAGCGCCTCCTGGACGGTCAGTGCCTGCTCCGGATGCCACGGCTCCTTGCCGTCTCGCGAGCGACCGACGGCCGAGGCGATCGCCAGCCACGGGTCGAGCGGCGCGACCGGAGCATCCGACCCGAGCGCGATGCGCACGCCCTCGTCGAGCATCCAGCGGGTGGCGAAGCAGCGCTCCTCCCGCCCGGGCCACACGTCCTCGGTCATCTCGCGGTCGTCGAGGATGTGCGCCGGCTGCACGGAGGCGGTGATCCCGAGCCGAGCCATCAGCGGCAGATCCTCGCGGCGTACGAGCTGGGCGTGCTCGATGCTCCCGCGCGCACCCGTCGCCGCGTACGCCGCCAGAGCCTCCGACACCGCCCGGTCGCCGATCGCATGGGTGGCCACCTCGAGACCGGCCGCGCGGGCCTTCCCCAGCAGCCCGGTCAGCTCCTCGGGCGACTGGTTCGGCGCCCCGCAGCTGTCCGGGTCGTCGGCGTAGGGGTCGCAGCACCAAGCGGTTCGGGTGCCCAGCGAGCCGTCGCTGATGATCTTCAGCGGTCCCATCGTCAGCCGGTCCTCGCCGGGGATCAGCGGGTCCCCGGTGCGGAACCCCGACGCGATCGCCTCATCCAGCTGGTCGGCGTAGGTCGCCACCCGGACGCGCAGGAGGTCGCAGCCGTAGGCCCAGCGCCACCGCCAGTCCTCGAGTCGGACACCGACCTCGAAGTCGGTCATCCCGACCACCCCGAGCGCGGCGGTCCTGGTCAGCATCCTGCGGTAGGCGGCCGGGGTGCTCCCGCTGGTCTCGAAGAGCTCGGCGACCCGCGGATAGGCCTGATACCACTCCGTCTCCTGCACCATGTCCTCGCGGCGAGGAAGCTCCACGGCGTCGAGGGCCGCAGTGTTCAGCCAGGCGTGGTGGAAGTCGTGGTTGACCAGGATCGCGGGGATGGTGCCGGTGACCGAGTCGAGCTCGGAGACGGTGCCCCAACGGTCCCAGGTGCCGGCCGAGTGACCCATCCCGACGATCGCCTCACCCGGCTGGGTCTCACGTGCCGCCGCGGCGACCCGAGCCAGCGCCTCGGCGGGCGAACGGGTCCCGTGCAGGTCCAGCCGGCTGGCCCGCAGCGTCCACTGGCCGAGGTGGGTGTGGGCGTCCCACAGCCCCGGAACCAGCCACCGGCCGCCCGCGTCGTACGCCTCGACACCATCGGGTCGGGACAGGCCTTCTCCGACCGCTGACACGAGACCGTCGGTGACGAGGACGTCGACCACCCCGGCGGGCACGTCCGCCCGAGGTGAGAGCGGAACGATGCGTACGTTCCGGAGAAGCAGGTCGGGCATGAGCAGACGATAGAGACACTGCCCATGCCCGAGCCAATCAGATAACCGACCGGACTCAGCGGCGCTTGAAGAGTCCCCGGACGAGCTCCCTCGCGGCGGTGCGTGCGGCCTGCTTGAAGGCGGTCGACTTCACCACCGTCTCGATCATCGAGTCGTCGTCGTCGCGCGACCTCGAGCGCGATCCCGAGGACTTCTTCGGCGCGGCTTTCTTGGCCGCCTTCGCCTCGGCCTCGGCCGCCCGTGCGGCCGCCGCGGCGTCCGTCTTCGCCTTGAGCTGGTCGGCGGCGGACTCGACCTCGACGGCCGTGGAGTACTTCGCGGCCAGCGGCGAGGCCGCCACGGCTGCCGTCATCGCCGCGGCCTCCGCGGGACCCATCAGCGACTCGGGTGCCCGGAGCCGGGTCCAGGCCACCGGCGTCGGCGCACCACGCTCGTTCATGACGGTCACGATCGCCTCGCCGATGCCGAGCGTCTGGATGACCGCGCCGAGATCGTCGTAGGACGAGGTCGGGTAGGTGTTGACGCTGGCCTTCAGCGCCTTGGCGTCGTTGGGGGTCGCGACCCGCAGCTGGTGCTGGATGCGCGAGCCCAGCTGCCCGAGCACGTCCTCGGGGACGTCGGTCGGCTTCTGGGTCACGAAGAAGACGCCGACTCCCTTGGACCGGATCAGCCGGACCGTGTTGGTGATCTGGTCGAGGAACGCGTCGGAGGCGTCGTTGAAGAGCAGGTGCGCCTCGTCGAAGAAGAAGACGAGCTTCGGCTTGTCGGCGTCGCCGACCTCGGGAAGCGCACGGAAGAGCTCGGCGAGCAGCCACATCAGGAAGGTCGAGAAGATCGCCGGCCGGTCCTGCAGGTTCGGCAGCTCGAGCAGCGAGATGATCCCGGCCTCGCCGTCGTTGCGTACGAAATCCGTGACGGCGAAGGCCGGCTCACCGAAGAACTCGTCCGCGCCCTGGTCCGCGAAGGCGATGAGCGTACGCAGGATCACCCCTGTCGTGGAGGAGGAGAGGCCGCCCAGATCTTTGAGATCGGCCTTGCCCTCGTCGGAGACCAGCCACTGCAGCACCGCTCGCAGGTCGTCGAGCCCGACCAGCTTCAGGCCGGACTTCTCGGCGTAGTGGAAGACGAGCCCGAGCGAGGACTCCTGGGTCTCGTTGAGGTCCAAGACCTTGGAGAGGAGCGTCGGACCGAAGGCATCGACCGTGACCCGGACCGGGATGTCGGTGCCCTCGCCGCCGAGCGCGAAGAACTCGACCGGGAACCCGCGCGCCTGCCAGGCCTGTCCGACGGAGGCTGCCCGCGCGGTCAGCTTCTCGCTCGACTCGCCCGGGACGGACAGACCGGAGAGGTCGCCCTTGATGTCGGCGGCGAACACCGGGACCCCGGCCGCGGAGAGCTGCTCGGCCAGCAGCTGCAGGGTCTTCGTCTTACCCGTGCCGGTCGCACCGGCGACCAGACCATGCCTGTTCAGCATCCCCAGAGGAATGCGGATCGGCGTCTCCGTCAACGTCTCAGCGTCCGCCATGAGGCCCCCGAGCTCGAGGGCAGTGCCCTCGAATTGGTAGCCGGGCCCGACCGCTTCTGAGAGAGCAGCAGCATCCGTCATGGGCTGACTCTATGTTGGGATTTGGTTGCGGGGCGATACAGTCACGAGGGTGATCTTCAAGCGTGTCGGCGATTCTCGCCCCTACCCTGACCATGGTCTGACGACCAAGGGGTGGGCTGCGCTGCCTCCTCGGACGGTACGTCTCGACGAGCTGGTGACCACCAAGGACACCCTCCAGTTGGTCGCTCTGCTCAACGAGGACTCGACGTTCTTCGGCGACCTCTTCGCCCACGTCGTGGAGTGGAACGGCGACCTCTACCTCGAGGACGGGCTCCACCGGGCGCTCCGCGCGGCGCTCCAGCAGCGCAACGTGCTCCACGCCCGCGTGCACACGCTCGGCTAGAAGGTGCCGAGCGGTTAGGCTCGGCATCATGCTCGACTCGGCCCTCACGGGACTTCGTACGTTCATCATCCTCGCCGTCCTCGCGGCCGCGGTCGCTCTGGCCGGTGCCTGGGGATGGAAGGCGATGACCGCACCCTTCCCGCAGAAGGTGGACGTGGGGCCGTGCGTGGACACCCCGGTCGAGAAGGGCTCCGAGGTCTACCCCTCACAGGTGGTGGTGACCGTGCTCAACGCGAGCACGCGGGCAGGGCTCGCCACCCGGGCGATGACGGACCTCGTCGACGAGGGCTTCGTCAAGGGTCGGACCGGCAACGCTCCCAGCGGCACCAAGCTGAGGACCGTCGAGGTGTGGTCGCCCGACAAGGACGCGCCCTCCGCCGCTCTCGTCGCGAGCTGGCTCGGCGACGCGAAGATCGTGGAGAAGAAGTCCGACGTCCCTGGCATCGTGGTCGTCACCGGCGAGAACTTCCCGGAGGTCACCGGGGGCGACAAGACCGTCACCGCCAAGGCGGACGCCACGATCTGCAGCCCTCCGGTCGAGTAGGGCTCGGCCCTCAGCGCAGCCAGCCGGCCAGGCGGCCCTTCCGACTGACCATCTCGAGGCGCCGCTCCGCCTTCTCCCGCTGGTTGCGCGGCACGACGACCAGGACCACGTCCCGAGCGCGGAGCACGGTGGTTCCCTCCGGCACCATCGTCTGTCCGTCGCGGATCAGCAGTGACACCGACGACCCCGCGGGCAGCCGGAGCTCGCCGACCTCGACACCGTGGAGGCGTGACTCGCGCGGGATCCGGAGCTGGATCAGGTCTGCCGCGATCTGCTCCAGCGGCGCGACATCGAGGTCGAGCGATCGAGGGTCGTTCGGTCGGGCGACGGCGAGCACCCGAGCGACCCAGGGCAGCGTCGGACCGGTCAGCAGCGTATAGACGACGACCATCACGAAGACCAGGTCGAAGAGCTCCTCGGCACCGTCCACGCCCTCGGCCAGCGGGATCGTGGTGAGCACGACCGGCACCGCCCCACGCAGCCCGGCCCAGGAGACGAACACGGTCTCGCGCCAAGACATCCGGGACACCACCGTGCTGACCAGCACGGACGCGGGCCGGGCGATGAAGGTCAGGATCAGCCCGGCAGCCAGGGCGAGGCCGATGGTCCGCAGGTCGATACGTCCCGGGGAGAGCAGCAGCCCGAGCATCACGAAGAGCCCGATCTGCGCCAGCCAGGCGACGCCCTCGGCGAAGGACCTGGTGGCGCCGCGGTGGGGCAGGTCGGCGTTGCCGAGCACCAGCGCGGCGACGTAGATCGCCGCGAACCCGGATCCGTGCAGCCAGGACGATCCGCCGTAGGCGAGGAATGCCAGGGTCATCACGGCCAGCGGGTAGAGACCGGCTGAGGGCAGCGCGGCCCTGCGCATCAGCCAGGCACCACCGAAACCGATGAGCAGCCCGATCACGATGCCCACCAGCAGCTCGCCGACGACGATCCCGGTCACGACGACCGGATGGTTCTCCCCGATCGCACCGCTGGCGATGAGCGTCACGATCACCACGGTCGGGGCGTCGTTGAGTCCCGACTCCGACTCGAGGACACCGGTCAGCCGCTTGGGCAGCGGCACCACGCGCAGCACCGAGAACACCGCGGCCGCATCGGTCGGCGAGGTCACCGCCCCCAGCAGGAACGCCAGCTGCCAGGGAAGCCCGAGCAGATAGTGCGCCCCCACCGCGACGATCCCGATCGAGACCACCACCCCGACCGTGGCCAGCATCATGCCGAGACCAAAGGTGGGACGTACGTCGTTCCACGACGTCGTCAGACCACCTTCGGCCAGGATCAGTGCCAACGCGCCGAAGCCGATCGCGTGCGCGACCGCGGCGTCGTCGAAGCGGATCCCGAGCACCGACTCGCCGAGCAGGACACCCATCAGCAGGTAGATCAGCAGCGACGGGAGGCCGGCCTTCGTCGAGACCCGCACCGCCATGATCGCCAGGAGCGTGACCAGGGAGCCGATCAGTACGAACATGTCGAGCTGATGGACATCGAAGCTCATGCGGCCGCCTTCGTAGCGCGAGCGCAAGAGTACGCAGGCGGCCGCATGGAGGACTGGACTGTCGCTCGCTGACGCTCGCTCATGTACGCCGGGCCCCCCTCCGACCTCTGGGACTGCATCCTAATGTTTGCCCTTATGGACCGCCTGACTGTCGCCCAACGCGCGAACGTGCCTCCTTTTCACGTGATGGACATGCTCGAGCGAGCGGCGCAGAGGCAGCGGACGTACGCCGATCTCATCTCGCTCACCTCGGGGCAGCCGTCGACGGGGGCACCCCAGGCGGTCACCGCCGAAGCGGTGCGGCTGCTGCAGAGCGGTGACCCGCTGGGCTACACGCCGGCGACCGGGATCCTGGAGCTGCGGCAGGCGATCGCCGGGCATCACCGGGCCTGGCACGGGATCGAGGTCTCCCCGGAGGACGTGATCGTCACGACCGGCGCCAGCGGCGGATTCCTGGCCAGCTTCCTGGCGGCCTTCGACGTCGGCGACAAGGTGGCGATGGCCCGTCCGTCCTATCCCTGCTATCGCAACGTGCTCGCGGCCCTCGGGTGCGAGGTCGTGGAGATCCCGACGGGCGCGGCCGAGCGGTTCCAGCCGACCGTCGAGCAGGTGCAGGAGCTGCATGAGCGCGTCGGGCTGAAGGGCCTGGTCGTCGCCAGCCCGGCCAACCCGACCGGCACGATGCTGCTCCCCGAGGAGCTGGCCGGGCTGGCGCGCTACTGCGAGGAGGCCGGGATCCAGCTGATCTCGGACGAGATCTACCACGGCCTGACGTACGCCACCGACGGCGGCCGCGGCCGCAGCGCCTGGGAGACCTCGCGCGACGCCGTCGTGTTCGGCTCGTTCTCCAAGTACTTCTCGATGACGGGCTGGCGCATCGGCTGGCTGCTCGCCCCCGCCCATCTACGACGCGCGATCGACGTCCTGGTCGGCAACTTCACCATCTGCCCGCCTGCTCTCGCCCAGCATGCCGCCGTGGCCGCGTTCACGCCGGACGCCTACGCCGAGCTCGACGGCCACGTGACCCGCTACGCGGTCAACCGCGGCGTACTCCTCGACGGTCTCCGCTCGCTCGGGGTCACCGAGATGGCTCCGGCCGACGGCGCGTTCTACGTCTACGCCGACGTCAGCCGCTGGACCGACGACACCATGGCCTGGTGCCATCAGGTCCTCGACCGCACCGGTGTCGCGATGGCTCCGGGGATCGACTTCGATCCCGTCGACGGCCATCGCTTCGTACGTCTCTCCTTCGCCGGCTCCGCCGCCGAGATCGAGCAGGGCCTCGACCGCCTCTCCACCGTCCTTCGCTAGGACGCCGCGGACGATTTTGAGAAAGTTCAGGATTTTACGTTTAGAAACCGCGTGACGGGGTAGGACCATCTCAGAGATCTGTCCGAGGAGGGATATGTACGGCGACAGCGACGTGATCCGCCGCCGGGTGAACCGTCTGCGTGAGCAGGCGGACGACATCCGCGCGAGTGCCGACAAGCTGGTGGTGCAGGCCGAGGCCGTGCCGTGGCACGGTCGGGCGGCCGAGTCCCTCCGTGGGCGGATGAAGGAGCGTGCGACCGCGCTGCGCATCGCGGCCGAGCAGCACGATCGAGCAGCCGACAGCCTGGCCAAGCACCTCAAGCAGGTCGACCTGTTCAAGGAGCAGATCGCCGAGACCGAGGCACGCGCCGAGGCGCTGATCACCGACGGCAAGCTCACCGGATTCGAGGCCCCCGAGCCGGGCCACAAGGACTGGCTGGAGGTCACCCTTCGATGACGACGATCGACCTGGGACCCGCTCCGGCGGCGCCGACCGAGCCGTGGGCAGGGGTGCCCCGCCGGGTCGGCCTGACCCTTCCCGAGCTCACCCATGCCTGCGAGACCATCGGCGCGCCGCTCCCCTTCGAGGTCGCGACGCACCGCGAGGAGGGGCTCGACGCCCGGTTGGGGCGTACGCGCTCGGCAACCGAGGCCGAAGCCCTGGCCCGCGCGGTCGACGGCTTCGGTGAGGGCAGCACCTCGCTGCAGCGACGCGACCTCCTCGACGCCGACGGCACCCTCGACGCCGGGATCGCCGGCGCCCTGGGGATCCTCGCGACTCCCGAGGTGGTCATCGATCTCGATGTCGTCGTCGACGGTCTGCGCGGCCGCGCCTGGCACCGGCAGAAGGGCGAGGCGGCCGCCTCGCTCGCCACCGTGGACGGGCTCGTCTTCGAGCTCTCCTGGTATCCCTCCTCGGCCTGGGCGGCGGAGCTCGGACGCACCGCCACGCTGCCGGGTGACACCGCTCGGCTGACCTCGGCGGTGCCCGACCGGCTCGAGGTCCCGTTCGCGACGGCCGATGCCGTCTTCGAGGCGTTGCGCACCGGACGCGGAGACCTGGTGCCCGTGCTGACCGCGGGCGACGTCGTCGTCGCGAGCGCCCTCGAGGCTCTGTCCAACGAGACCCACGGCAGACTGCGCGCGGTCGTGGCGACGACCGCCGACCCGGAGCACCCGTTGATCGGCACCGTCGCCTGGACGCTGGTCAACGACGGCTGGCGTTCGATGCGCACGGTGTCGCTCGATGGAGAGCTGACGCTGCTGATCACCAGCGTGGAGCCGTCAGAGCTCGCTGCAGACCTTGCCCCTGTTCTCGCGGAGGTGGCCCGATGAACGAGCCCGGAAACAACGCAGCCAACAACCCGGTCAACCGCCTGGGCCCCGTTCCGGGTGGCGCCGCCGACCCGGCGCTGCCGACGGCGGGACCGGAGGACAAGTACACGCAGATCCTCGGGCTGGCGAGCTCGATCGGCGACGCCGGCGCGCAGCTGCGGGAGTGGGCCGAGCTCGGGCCCGCGATCCTTGCCGACGACGACGTCACCGACTCGGCCGAGCTCTCCGCGAAGACCTGGCAGCCGGCCGAGGACGAGATCCGCGCCGCCGTCTCCGAGAAGGGTGGTGTCCTCGGCCTCGGACAGGCGCTCGACGCCGACGCCGTCTCGGTGCGCGCGACGGTGCAGACCTACCGCTGGATCGACGAGCTCCAGGCAGCGGCCCGCCGCTCGCTGGGTGCCATCGCGGCCAACGCGCTCGACTACCTCGCCCCCGAGGTCGAGCTCGGTGGGTCGCTGCTGTCCGCGGGCCTGATCGAGACCGACGCGCTCGACCGGGAGGGCGTCACCGCCTACCTCGGCGAGCTCGCCCAGGGCCACCCCGAGCTGATGGACCACATCGCCACCGGTGGCGGGCTGCTCGAGTCGCTCGAGCTGCGCTCGCTGCTCACCGCCGACTTCCCCCGCGGCGACGACGCTGCGGCGGCCGCCGCGGGCGCCCGGCGTGCTGCGGGTATCGACGCGTTCACGACCGACGCCGGTCACGCGCTGCGTGACGTCGGTGGGGCGCTGGCCGCCACCGAGGAGGAGACGCACGTCGGCGACGTCACCGCGGGCACCCCGGCGACCATCGAGGAGCTGATCCGCACCCTCGAGGCCACCGGGTCCGGTGTCGCGGTCCAGCAGACCGCACCCGGTCGCTACATCGCCTATCTCCCAGGTCCCTACGCCGGCAACCGACGGCTGCGGCTCGTCTCCGGCGACCTCTCCGACTACATCGCCACCGCGTCGCGGACCATCGAGAAGACGGTCGAGGCCGGCTCGCACGTGATGCTCGTCGGCGCAGCGGCAGGAGGAACCGCGGCGGCCGCGATCGCGGCGGCGGCCGGGGCTGCGTACGTCGTGGACCAGGTGGTCACCGTGGGTGCTCCGGGCGCGGCAGCGCCGAGGGTCCCGGAGACCACCCGGGTGCTGTCGCTGGAGGACCGTTCCGATCCGGTCGCGCTTCTCGGCGGGCTCATCAACGCGGGTGTCGGACACCGGTTCACGGTCGTCTACGACAGCACCGCGGCGGAGGAGAGCCACTACATCGCCGGCGGGCGGGCGGCGGACAACGCCAGCCACGGCGAGCTGCGTGAGGAGATCGGGCGGATCCGCAGTCTGGGATATCTCGGCTAGACGCCTCGGGGTTGCCACAGGGATCTGAGTCGATACGGTGTAGTTCGCCCTCTGCGCCATCCCCGGCGGACCGGTGCCCGTCACCGGCCTGCCGATCGCGGTGGGCTCTCTGACGCCTACCGGATCGGTCCCTGTGAAGTCCATCGTCGTCCACGCCGGCCTGCCCAAGACGGGCACCTCCGCGGTCCAGGCGTTCTTCAGCACCCGTATCGACGACCTCGCGCGGGCCGGCATCTTCTACCCCCAGCACAGCGTCGATGCCAACGGCATCAGCGCCGGCAACGCCGGGTCGCTCATGGAACGCTCCGGGCATCTCTTCGTGGCCTCGCCCCGAGAGGTCGCGAGGACCCTCGAGGAGTTCGAGGCCAGCGGCTGCCACACGCTGCTGCTCTCCTCCGAGGCGTTCCTCCCCGAGCTGCCCGGGATCGCCGAGCTGCTGCCACGGGAGGCACGGTTCGTCCTGTACGTCCGCGATCCCCTCGCCTTCCTGGAGTCCGACTACAACCAGCGGGTCAAGCGGCTCTCGCACGTCGATCCGTTCGAGCCGTCGCCAGGTGCCTACGGCGGGTGGTTGGGACACGAGCACCTCTACCGCGCGCTCGACTCCGAGACGGTGCGGTCCCGGCTCGTGCTCCGGCCCTACCTTCCCGAGCTGTTCGTCGGCGACAACCTGCTCACCGACCTGCTCGACACCGCCGGGATCGACACCGCGGGGCTCGGCGACCTGTCCCTGCGGAAGGTCAACCTCTCCTACTCGCTGCACGCTCTCGAGATCAAGCGCGCGCTCAACGTCCTTCCGCTCGGGCCGCAGCTCCAGGAGCGTCTCGACATCCACCTCCAGTCCTGCCCGCTCGGGCCGAGGACCTACACCCTGATCCCACCCGCCGACCACGAACGGCTCCGGAAGATCGCCGACGACGAGCTGCGCGCGCTGGCGCTGCGCTACGACATCGACTCCCTCGAGCCCATGCGGGAGCTGTTGCGGGCCAAGCCGCAGAAGCCGTTCCACCCGCAGCAGCTCACCGACGACGAGGTCGATGCCGTCGTCCGCCACATCGCCACCGTCGGCAAACGGCTCACCCGCCGGATCGCCCAGACCCTCGCCGAGCACCCCGAGATCGAGCTGGTCTACCCCTCCCTGCGGGACTCGTTCGCCGCTGCTGCGGCCGAGCTGGAAAAGGAGCCCGTGGCCGCGCGGCGCCGGCGTTGGTGGCAGCGCCTCCGCCGAGTCGGCGCAAACTGACGGCCATTCGTCGAGTCGGCTCGTCATGACGAGCCGACTCGACGGGGAATCGGGTCAGAACGAGCCGACTCGGCTACGCGAGGTCTGCGACGACGATCGTGTGGTTGTCCGGCTCCCCGGCCCCGACGACGGCAGCGGCGACCGCATCGGCGACCTCCTGCGGACCGGCCTCGGCGGTGATCAGGGCGGCCAGGTCGTCCACGTAGGAGTGGACGCCGTCGGTGCTCAGCACGAGCCGGTCACCGGACAGCAGGTCGAGGGAGATCTCGTCGGCGACGACTCCCGGCACGAGGGCGCGGTTGAGCAGCGACCGGTGCTCGTGGGAACGAGCCTCGTCGAGAGTCAGCTGGCCCGCCTCGACCATGGCGGCGACCACGGTGTGGTCGTGGGTGACCTGGCGTACCTCACCGTCCCGCACGAGGTAGACCCTCGCGTCGCCGATGTGGGTGATCCGCGCGACGGAGCCGTGCAGGTCGATCGCGGTCAGGGTGGTGCCCGACTTCGGCACCTCGGCGAAGACCTCCTGGATCGCCGAGGACAGCCCGCCCGCGGCGTACGCGGTGAGGACCGCGCCCGCGAGATCATCGCGGTCCCCGAAACCGTCGGCGACGGCGATCAGCTCGGGGGTCACCAGGATGGCGTCCTGCTGGGTGGCGCGGCCACCCTGCTCGTGGCTGACGCCGAACTCCGCGTGCAGTCTGTCGGTGGTGGTTGTCATCGGTTGTGCCTCGTTCCTCATCGCGTGGACGAGGATGGAGACCATGGTGCGCCGCGTCGCGGTGTCGGCCTCGACCTGGCGCCAGTACCTCTCGACCTCCGCCGCCGCGGCGGCGGCCGGCATGTCGAGGATCTCCCGGATCCGGGCCAGCGGCATCCCGACCAGCCGCAGCGTCGCCACCAGCCGGGCGAGTCCTACCTGGTCAGCGGTGTAGCGGCGGTAGCCCGAGTGGGGGTCCACCTCTGCAGGCGGCAGCAGGCCGAGGTCGTCGTACAACCTCAGTGCCTTCGGCGTCAGCCCGGTCGCCCGGGCGAAGTCGCCGATGTTCACAAGCCCCTCGAGCCCGCTCATGGTCACCATCCTCCCCGGTGAAGGTCACCGGTGTCATCAGATTGGCGTCTGCCCTTGGGGCAAGCTCAAGCCCCGGTCTGCTCGGCCCACTTCTCCAGCAGCCGCGCGAGCGAGCGCCGTTCGGCGGCGCTGAAGACGCCGAGCAGCCGGTGCTCGTTGGCGATGTGGTCGGTGAAGGCCGCGTCGATCAGCTCACGCCCGCTCTCGGTCAGCGTGATCCGGCGCCCCCGACCGTCCTCGTCACGACGGCCCCGGCTGACCCACCCCTGGGCCAGGCAACGGTCGACCCGCTTGGTGACCGCTCCCGAGGAGACCATCGTCTGCTCGCCGAGCTCCTTCGGAGTCAGGGCGTACGGAGCACCTTGCCGTCTCAGCGTCGCGAGCACGTCGAACTCCCCCTCGCCCAGTCCGTGCTGGGCGTAGACCTCGACGAGCTCGTCGGTGAGTCGCAGCGCGAGGCGGTGCAGCCGGGCGATGACGGCCTGCGGGGTGATGTCAAGGTCGGGACGCTCGCGTTCCCACTGCGCCATCACGGTTGAGACGTGGTCTGCCATGACGCTGGAATATATCTGACGCGGAAGATATTATCTCTTCCATGGAAAGTAGATTGATCACCCTCGCACTGACCGCGATCGCCCCCGTGGCTTGGGGATCGGGCTACTTCGTCACGGCCACGTTCCTGCCGCCGGACCGCCCGCTGTTCGGAGCCGTGGTCCGGGCGCTCCCCTTCGGACTGTTGCTCCTGGCGCTCCGGCCGGGGCTGCTCCGCGGCTCCTGGTGGTGGCGCACGGCCGCGCTCGGGCTGCTCAACTTCGCGGCGTTCTTCGCTCTCGTCTTCGTCGCGGCCTACCGGCTCCCCGGCGGCCTCGCCGCGACCCTGACGGCGGTCTCGCCGATCGTGGTGATGCTGCTGGCCTGGGCGTTCGCCGGCGAGCGGCCACGCACGGGCTCGCTCGCCGCCGGCGTCGTCGGCGCGATCGGCGTGGCCCTGCTGGTGCTCCGCGGCGGCGCGAGCCTCGACCTGGTCGGCGTCCTGGCCGCCTTCGCCTCGGTGGCCGTCTTCTCCACCGGCTTCATCCTCGTCAAGGTCTGGCAGCCTCCGGTCGGACTGCTCACCTTCACCGCCTGGCAGCTCGTCCTGGGCGGCCTCGTGCTCGCCCCGGTCGCCCTCCTACTCGAGGGCCCACCGCCCGCGCTCGACCTCCCGGCGGTCGGCGGCTACGCCTACATCGGCCTCGTCGGCACGGTCGTCGCCTACGCCGTCTGGTTCCGCGGCGCCCGCCGGCTGCCCGCGGCCGCCGTGTCACTGGTCGGACTGCTCAACCCGGTCGCCGGCATCCTGATCGGCCTCGCCCTCGCGGGCGAGCACCTCACCCCGGTGAGCACCCTCGGGATGGCGCTGGTGCTCGGTGGCGTGCTGCTCGGACAGCCTGCCGTGCTCGACCGGATCAGGGCGCGACGTACGCCTGCACCGGGTCCGTGTGCGGACGTTGGAGTCGCCGGATAGGTTCACCTCCATGAAACTGCGTGCGCGTGCGCTCGAGCTCCTCGTCTTCACCGTCGGTGCCGGCACCCTGGGATCGGAGATGGCCGCGGCCCGACTGCTCGCTCCGTGGTTCGGTGACTCGACGATCGTGTGGGCCAACACGATCGCAACGGTGCTGGTGGCGCTGGCGATCGGCTACTCCGTCGGCGGCCGGATCGCCGACCGGAACCCGCACCCCTCCGGCCTCGCCAAGATCGTGCTCGTCGCCGCCGCCCTCCTGGCCGCGGTGCCGTTCATCGCCGACCCGTTCCTCCCGCTCGCGGTCAAGGCGGTCGACCAGCTCAGCATCGCCACCTTCGCCGGCTCGCTGGTCGGGGTCGGCGTCTTGCTGGCCATCCCGCTCTTCCTGCTCGGCATCGTCAGCCCCTACGCGGTCCGCCTGAGCGTCGAGGCCGTCGAGGACGCCGGCCACGCGGCCGGGCGCCTCTACGCGATCTCGACCGTCGGCTCGCTGGTCGGCACCTTCGCCGCCTCGCTGTTCCTCATCCCGGTCGTCGGGACGCGGCGTACGTTCCTGATCTTCGCTCTCTGCATGGCGGTCTGCGCGATCCCGCACCTGGTCAAGCGGCGCCTGCCGGCGGCCGTCGTCCCGGTCGCGATCCTCGCCCTGATCGCCTTCCCGACGGGCTCGATCAAGACGCTGACCAGCAACGGTGGCGAGGTGATCTGGGAGAAGGAGACGGAATACCAGTACGCCCGCGTGGTGGAGTACGACGACGGCAGCCGCTACCTCGAGCTCAACGAGGGCCACGCGGTGCACTCGGTCTACACCGAGGGCGAGTGGCTCACCGGCGCCTACTGGGACGAGATGCTCTCGCTGTCGTACGCCGGGGCGGAGGCCCCGAAGTCGGTGGCGATCCTGGGCTCGGCCGCCGGGACGACCGCGCGCCAGTTCGGCCACTTCGCCCCCGAGACCCGGGTCGACGCCGTCGAGATCGACGAGGACGTCACCAAGGTCGGCCAGGAGCTCTTCGACCTCCGGGACCAGCCGAACCTCCACCTCCACACCGCCGACGCCCGCCCGTGGCTGCAGAAGCAGACCCGGAAGTACGACGCGATCATGGTCGACGCCTACCACCAGCCCTACATCCCCTTCTACCTGACGACGAAGGAGTTCTTCGCGCTGGCGAAAGCCCACCTCAACCCGGGCGGCGTGCTCGTCGTGAACTCAGCCCACCCGGAGGGATCGACAGCGCTGGAGAAGGTCCTCACCGCAACGCTGCGCACCTCGTTCGGCGAGGCCGTCTGGCGTTCGGACTCCGGCCCGACCAACACCCACCTGATCGCGACGGTCGACCCGCAGGCGGATCCCGCAGCCAACCTCACCGCCACCGCCGAGTCGCAGCCCGCCGACCTGGCCGGCGCCCTCACCGACTCCGCCTCCCGGCTCGAGCCGGGGCTTCGTGGTGGGACGGTCTACACCGACGACATCGCGCCGGTCGAGTGGCTCACCGACCTCAGCCTTCTCGAGGTCGCCTGACAGTCGGCAGCGAGCTTGCGAGCTGCCGGCGTCGTCAGGTGAGATCGAGCGAGCGCGCGGCTGAGCTGGCGAAGCCGCGTCCGCGTGTCGAGATCCGCTGGGAGGAGAGATGACCTCCCCGATGGGCGTCTTGCGCAGGCACCCGACGCACACCTGATCGGGCGCGACCTTGCTGAGCCGGCGCGGCGGCAGCACATGCCACGTGCCCAGCCGGCGGCCGCACATGGTCAGGACGTACCCGTTGCTCTTCTTGGCCGAGCGAAGGTGCCAGAAGCTGCCCCGGTCGGTCCGGTAGACCAACGGGTCTTTGGCCAGGACCGGCGGCCTCCCGCTGGTTCCCATGCTGAGTCGGTCGTCTACGAACACGAATTCCCCCCAAGGAATGTCGATGGCTCTCGTCGTTGAGTGCCTCGAGACGCCGGTTCACAGCTGGGCCGTGCGCCCAACGCCCCGAGACGACTTCGACCATAAGTCCACTCATTGCAACGGGTCAAGGCGGAAAGGGTGGGGCTATGCGGCTATTCGGGATCTGTACGGCTCAGTAACGTGTTCTCCTATGAGCAACCCCCGTCCGCGCGGCCTGCCCAAATACCTCCACGTGGCCGACTATCTGCGGGCCCAGATCGACGACGGCACCTATCTCCCCGGCGAGCGGCTCCCGACCGAGCCCGAGCTGATGGACGCCTTCCCCTACGACCGCGCCACCATCCGGCGGGGCCTGGCGGTGCTGCGCAACGAGGGCCTCATCACCAGCGAGCAGGGCCGAGGCGTCTTCGTACGCGACGCCACCAAGACCCGCTACGACCTGATGAGCATGCTGATCACCGATCCGAGCCACCCGGCGAAGCCCGACGCGGCCTATCACCAGCCGCCGCGCGGTCCCGACGACGGCATCTCCGTCGAGCACTCCTACGAGGTCATCGCGGCGGGCGAGAAGCTCGGGGAGGCCTTCGACCTCGACCCGCGCAGCGAGCTGCTCAGCACCACCTACACGTTCTTCATCAGCGGCGACACCGCCGAATACCGCACCACGGCCTACATCCCGTACCCGCTGGTCATCGACACCCCGCTGGCCACGCCGACCGACGACTGGCCGCAGCCGCCGATCAAGGACCTGCTGGCCACGGTCGGCGTGAAGGTCACCACGGTCGCGATGGACATCGAGTCCCGGATGCCGACACCGCAGGAGACCTTCGACCTGCAGATCCCCGACGGCACCCCGGTCCTCTCCGACCGGCGCCGGTTCCTCGCCGACGACCGGGTCGTCTGCATCACCGACTCGGTCGGCGTCGCCGACCGGATCGTCTACGGGCTGGACCTCAAGCTGCAGTGACCCGGTCTCAGGCGAGGTCGTGGACGAACTCGCTGAGCTGGGTGAGGTTGCGGCACTCGACCATCTCGACGATGGAGCCGTAGCGAGTCGCCTCGGAGTCTCCGGTGTCCCACTGCGTACGGACCTCGGGGTTGAGCCAGTAGGAGTGCCGCGCCGACTCAGTCATCGCGCGCAGCGAGTCGACGGCGAGGTCGGAGTAGTTGGACCGGGCGTCGCCGAGGATCAGCAGTGAGGACTTCGGACCGAGCGCGTCGGCGTGCCGTTCCTGGAAGAGCGAGAAGGCCCGGCCGTAGTTGGTGCGCCCCATCCGGGCCGCGTGCTCGGTCGCCTTCGTCAGCTCGGTCATCGTGTCGACCAGGTCGGCACCGGGACGGAAGTAGGAGGTGACCTCGTGGATCTCGTCGACGAACGTGAACGCGCGCACCTTGCCGAACTGCTCCCGCAGCGCGAAGACGAGCATCAGCGTGAAGGTGGCGAAGTTGGACACCGACCCGGACACGTCGCACAGGATCACCAGCTCGGTGCGGTGCGGTCGCTTGGGCCGATACCTGAGGTCGACGGGCACGCCTCCGGTGGACATCGAGGACCGGAGCGTACGCCGCAGGTCCACCGCTCCACGACGGCGAGCGTGGTGCTCCTGGGTGAGCCTGGTCGCCAGCCGGCGCGCCAAGGGGTAGATCTCGCGCCGTAGCGCCTCCAGGTCGGCCCGCCGCGCGTGCAGGAAGTCGAGCTTCTCGATCGTCGGCCGTACGGCGATCTTGGCGATCTGCTCGGGGCCCTTCTCCTCCGCGATCCGCCGGCGGGCGTCGGCTTCGACGAGACCGCTGAACCGGTTCACGCGCCGGCTCCCGACCCGTGCCGCCTCCTCCTCGGTCCAGCCGCCCTGCCGGAGGCCCTCGATGAGCCGCGAGGTCAGCTCGTCGGTCGAGAGCCGGCGCAGCGCGGTGTAGGAGGACCACGAGCTCAGTCCCGGGCCGCGGCCGGGCATCGCGCCGAAGCGGGCCACCGCCTCGGCGGCCAGCTGACGCAACATCTCGACGTCGTCGGCCGCCAGCGCCTCGCCCAGCCGTTCGGTGAACTCGGCGAGCGCCTCTGGACCGTCCTTCACCGCCCCGGCAGCCTCGGCCTCGCCCGTCAACGAGGGAGTCGTGCCCGAGCCGACCAGCCGTGGGAAGTAGAGCTCGAACAGGCCGTCGAAGGTGGCCCGCTGGTTGGCGCGCTTGACCAGGGTCGCGGCGTACGCCTCCTTGACCTGGGTCCGGTCGTTCCAGCCGATCAGGCCGAGGGCGGTGACCGCGTCCAGGCCCTCGGAGAGCGACACCGGCAACCCTGCTCCCCGAAGAGCTTCGAGGAACTCGATGTGCCGGTCGAGGAGGGTCACCGCTTCAACCGCAGCTCTCGGACCGCACGGTCGACATCGGAGGAGTGCTTGAGCACGACGCCGAGGGTGTCGGCGACGGCCTTGTCGGAGAGGTCGGTGATCTCGAGTGCGATCAGGGTGCGAGCCCAGTCGACCGACTCGGCGATCGAGGGCGACTTCTTGAGCTCCAGCTCGCGTAGCCGTGCCACGACCGAGACCAGCTGGCGAGCGACCTTGTCGTCGAGGCCCGGCACCTGGGAGAGCACGATCTCGCGCTCCCGGTCGGCGTCGGGGTAGTCGAGGTGGAGGTAGAGACAGCGTCGCTTGAGCGCCTCGGAGAGCTCCCGGGTGGCGTTGGAGGTGAGCACGACCAGCGGACGCCGGGTCGAGGCCATCGTGCCGAGCTCGGGGATGGTCACCTGGAAGTCGGAGAGCACCTCGAGCAGCAGCCCCTCCACCTCGACGTCGGTCTTGTCGACCTCGTCGATGAGCAGCACCGTCGGCTCCTCACGACGGATCGCGGTCAGCAGCGGCCTGGTCAGCAGGAACTCTTCGGAGAAGACGTCGTCGTGGGTCTCCCCCCACGCCTGGCCGTCGCCGGCGGCCTGGATACGGAGGAGCTGCTTCTTGTAGTTCCACTCGTAGAGCGCCCGCGCCTCGTCGAGGCCCTCGTAGCACTGCAGCCTGACCAGCTCGGCACCGGTGGCCCGAGTGATGGCCTTGGCCAGCTCGGTCTTTCCCACCCCGGCAGGCCCTTCGATGAGCACCGGCTTCTCCAGCGCGCCCGCAAGATAGGTCGTCAACGCGGTCGAGTCGTCCGCCAGGTAGCCGACGTCTCCCAGGCGGGCGACGGCCTCGGCGGGCGAGGAGAACCAGGGAGACGTACGAGATGGCATGACGCGACACTAGCGAGTCTGCTCTGGGCGTGCTCCCGGTGTCCGGATGGGACTTTCGTCATAGTGCCGGCCGGAGCCGTCACCGAGCCACCGATCGGTCGTTAGAAACATCGTGCACTCGGACACCTCGCGACCTCTGACGCTGGTCGTCGTCGCCATGAAGGTATGCGCGCTGACGGCGTTGGCAGCCTTCTGCCTGGTGGCCATCACCACTCCGGCCGAGCCTCGGTCGCTGGCGAAGCGGGAGCAGCCCGAGCTGGCCGCGATGCTCGAGCAGCACCACTGCGTGGCCCCTCCGACGATCGCGCCCTGGCGCCGGGAGAGCGCCATCATCCGCTCCCCGCGCGGCGAGCTGAAGCACGTCACCCTCGAGGTGGGCCAGCTGATCGAGCAGGGCAAGGCCCGCGGCGAGCTGGTCGCCTTCTGCGCCGATCCGGTCTCGCCGACCCCGTAGCGGTCAGCCGGCCTCGGCGAGCGTGTTCGCGAACAGCCCGAGCACTCGGTCCAGAGCGGCGCGGTCGCCGTCGACCCGGAGCCCGGCCTCGGCGATCGCGGCGTCCACGGGGAAGCCCATGAACACGACACCGGTCCACGCCGTGGAGTCGCCCGCGACGGTGACATCGGCGTCCTCGAGGGTGCCCTCGGCGAGGTCGAACTGGTTACCCTTCCAGACCAGCCGGAACTGCTGCGGATCGGCGTCGGGGCGGCGTGCGTCGGTGAGCTCCCAGGCGACGCTGATCGGCTCCGGGGTGGTCGCGCTGCCGGCCGGCACCATCGTGCGCATCGCCACCATCACGCCGCTGGGCGTCATCCCGGCGGTCATGATCGGGAAGCGGGACGAGCCGTGGGCCCAGCGTCCGAGCGCCCCGAGGATCGTCTCGAGCTCGCGTCCCCACGGGGTGAGAGCGTAGGCCGTCGTCTTGGTGATGTAGCCGAGCTCGGTCTCGACCACGACGCCGGCGTGCTGGAGGAACTGGAGCCGGTCCTTCAGCTCGTCGGCGCCGACCCCGATCACGGACGATTCCAGGTCACGCGCGGTGCGCGGCCCGAACATCAGCTCGCGCACGACGATGAGGCTCCACCTGTCGCCGATCAGGTCCAGTGCGTGCGCTGCCGCGCAGGCGTCTCCGAGGTCCCCATAGGTCAGGTTCAGGGTCACGTCGATCCTCTCCGAGTCATTCGATCCCATCGAGCGTAGTGAGACCGAGCTACACGTCGTCAGAGCCAGAGGTCCTGCCGCGCCCGTGAAATCCTTCGACCTACCCGATGGCCGCGTACGCAGCAGCGACCCGCTCCACGGCACGCCGGTCGCCCTCGATGCCCACCGCGCCGACCGGCTCACCGGCGAAGACCACGCCTGCCCAGGCCGAGGAGTCGCCGGAGACGGTGGCATCGGGCGTGTCCTCCGCGCCCTCGGTCAGCTCGAAACGGTCCTCGTCCCAGTGCAGCCGGTAGCGGCGTACGCCCGCGGCGGGACGCCGCTCGTCGTGCAGGTCGATCGCGATCCTCACCGGGCCTTCACCCCACTCGGGTGTCGCGGCGTACGGCGCCATCGTGCGCATCGCGACGATCACCCCGTCGGGGGTCATGCTCCCCTCCGGCACCGGGAAGCCGGGCGAGCGCTGCGCCCAGCGGCCGAGCGATCGCATCACGTCCTCCAGCCCCTGGCCCCATTCCGTGAGCCGGTAGACGCGCGTCTGCCCGAGATCGTCGAGCTGCGCCTGCTCGACGACGCCGGCCTCCCGCAGCGCCTTCAGCCTGGAGGTGAGGACCGCGGGGGTGATCCCGACGACGGCCGAGGCCAGGTCGGCGAACCGGCGCGGACCGAGCATCAGCTCGCGCGCGATCACGATGCTCCACCGGTCCCCGATGACGTCCATCGCGTGCGCGGTCGCGCAGGCATCACCCAGCTCGGCGTACGTCTGCTTCTTCGGCATCGATCCTCCTGACTCTCTTCACAAGAGTATCAACTATGTTTAACGTAGTCCTCATGAACACGACCCCACTCCCGCCCGTCGTCGACCGGACGACCTATCTGCGCGAGCGCAACGCGCTCCTCGACCAGGAGAAGGCGCACACCCGCGCCGGCGACGCCCTCGCCGCGGCCCGCCGAAGGCTCCCGATGACGGAGGTCGACGCGACCGCACCGCTCGTCGGCGCCACGGGTCATGTCAGCCTGCTGGACGCCTTCGAGGGGCGTGCGCAGCTCTTCGCGAGCTACCACATGTGGCACACCGGCCACGCGGCCGCCGACCAGTGCGAGGGGTGCACGTTCATCAGCGGCGAGGTGGGCGAGCTCGGCTACCTGCACTCGCGCGGGGTGACGTACGCAGTCCTCTGCCAGGGCCCCTATCCCGAGAGCTCTCGCTATCGGGACTTCATGGGATGGCAGATGCCGTGGTACTCCGTGCCGGAGGATTCGTGGGATGTCCTCGACGTGCGCGGGTACTTCGGCGGCAAGGTCTGCTACCTACGCGACGGGGACCGGGTCTTCGAGACGTACCGGACGACCGGTCGCGGCGTGGAGCCGATGTCGGCGTCGTACGGGATCCTCGACATGACCGTCTACGGACGGCAGGAGGCCTGGGAGGACTCCCCGGAGGGCTGGCCCCGGCGCGCGGGCGGCGAGGGCAGCCAGTTCCGCAGCGAGGAGACGCCGACCACCAACCATCGCCCCGGCGTGAGCGGCCGCCCGATAGCGCAGTGGTCGCGGATCGCCGCCGGCCGCGACGACGATCTCGGATCCGGCCACGCCCTCACCTCCGACCACTGCTGCCACTGAGGAGATCCCGATGCGTACGACGATCGCCCTGCCCACCCGCGACCGGTCGCGGTCCCACGTGTTCCTCCGTGACGGCCTCGGCCTCGAGACTCCGGGCGAGCTCGCTCCTGACGGGGTCCCCGAGCCGCTTCGCGCGACCCTGTCGGAGACGTGCGAGGTGATGATGATCCCCACCGGCGGGTTCACGTGGGTCACCGGCCAGCTCGGTGACGAGCCGATGGATGCGGCGACCCTGCCCGCCCCGGACGGCCTGAAGCAGTGCCTGGTCACCATCGAGCTCGGCTCCCGCGACGATGTCGAGGCTCGCTTTGCGGCCGCGACGGCTCTCGGCCGCGGCGTACTCGGGCCGGAAGCTGCCCCGTGGGGCGAATACCGCGCGGTCGTCGCGGACCCCGACGGCCATCTCTGGCAGCTGACGGCCCGCTGAGGCCCGGTCGTGCCGCCCCTAGAATCTCCCTATGGCCGGAGACGACACACGGATGCTGCTGCTGGGGGCGGTGGCGCTGTTCGAGCCCGTCAACGGCTACCAGATCCGCCGCGAGCTGATGTCGTGGCAGGTCGACCAGTGGGCCAACATCAACCCCGGCTCGATCTACCACGCGCTGACCTCGCTCTCCGACAAGGGCCATCTGACCAGGCACGATCTGGTGGACAACGGGCGTACGGTCGCGGTCTACGAGATCAGCGCCGGCGGGCGGGCGGAGCTGGAGCGTCTGATCACCCGGTCGTTGGAGGCCGTCGACGCCTACAACGGACTCTCCTTCTACGCCGCCTTCGCACTGGTGCCGCTGCTGGAGCGGCCGGCGGTGGTCCAGCACCTGGGCGTCCGCCTGAGGAACCTCGAGCGCACGATCAAGGAGCTCGACGCCGCGGCCCGGGTGAGTGCGCGGACGGCGCCGCCCCACACCGTCGCCGGGCTGCACCTCCAGATCGACAAGCTCCGTTCCGAGCGGTCCTGGCTGGTCGAGGTCCTGGACGACGTACGCAGCGGCAAGCTGTTCTTCGCCGGCGACGCCCCCGGCTGGACGCCTGCCGACGACGATCCGGGCTGGCAGATGGACGCCGACCGGAAGCGCTATCGGGAGATGCTGCGCGGCTGAGCCGCCGCCCTCCGGGGAATCGGTTTGACAACCCGGGTTCAAAATTGAACACTCACGCTATTCAACTTTGAATACCCGGGTAAATCGGGTGATTGTTGTCCGTCGTCCGTGCTTGTCTGGACTCGCACGCACAAGGGAGTGACACATGATTCACGCACGCGGCCTGAGGCACACCTTCGCCTCCGGCCATGGCAAGCAGAAGAAAGAAGTCGTCGCGGTCGACGGGGTCGACCTCGACGTCGAAGAGGGCGAGGTGGTCGGCTTCCTGGGGCCCAACGGCGCCGGAAAGACCACCACCCTCCGCATCCTCACCACCCTCCTCAAGCCCACCTCCGGCACCGCCACGGTGGCCGGGTTCGACGTGGCCAAGCAGTCCGTCGAGGTCCGGCGGAGCATCGGCTACTGCTCCCAGGTCGGATCGACCTTCTCCGGGGCCTACGCGGGCGACGAGGTCGTCGACCACGGAATGCTCTACGGGATGTCCAAGAAGGACGCCGTCGCCCACGGGCAGGCGCTCTTCGAGCGGCTTCAGCTCGACGGTCTGTGGCGCCGCAAGCCGCGCAACATGTCCGGCGGCCAGAAGCGCCGCCTCGACATCGCGATGGCGCTGATCCACGCCCCCAAGCTGGTCTTCCTCGACGAGCCCACCACCGGCCTCGACCCGCAGGCGCGGGCCAACCTGTGGGACCACATCGCCTCGCTGCGTACGGACCACGGGGCGACGGTCTTCCTGACCACCCACTACCTCGACGAGGCCGACACCCTCGCCGACCGGGTGATGGTCATCGACCAGGGCCGCATCGTCGCCAACGACACCCCGGAGAACCTCAAGGCCGCCGTCTCCGGTGACCTGGTCTCCCTGGAGGTCGCCACCGACGAGCAGGTCGCGATCGCCCGCGAGAAGCTCGGCTCGATCTCGGAGAGCGTCGAGGTCGACGAGCGACTGGTCAGCGGCCGGGTGCCGCGGGCCGGGAAGGCCGTCCCCGGCCTCCTGCGCGACCTGGAGTCCAACGGCGTCTCGCTGGAGTCGATCGAGGTCGCCCGGCCCACCCTGGACGACGTCTTCCTGACGCTGACCGGACGCACGCTCCGCGACGCCGAGGCGGGCGCACCGGAGTCCGAGTCCGACGAGCAGATGCAGGAGGCCAAGTGATGACCGAGTTCCAGCAACCCGTCCTGAAGTCCGGCTTCCTGCGGGAGTCGTTGGTCGTCTTCAAACGTCAGCTGCGGATGAACCTCCGCAACCCCGCCTGGGTGCTCATCGGAGTGATGCAGCCGATCCTCTACCTGGTGCTCTTCGGGCCGCTGCTCGAGCCACTGATCGAGCAGCTCGGTGGCAACGCCTACAACTGGTTCGTCCCCGGCATGCTCGTCCAGCTCGGCGTCTTCGGCGCGATGTTCGCCGGGTTCTCGCTCATCGGCGAGTGGCGCGAGGGCGTCATCGAGGCGGAGCGGGTCACCCCGGCCTCACGCGGGGCGCTGCTCTTCGGGCGCCTCTACCGTGACCTGCTCCAGATCCTGGTGCAGGCGATCATCCTGGTCGCCCTCGGCCTGGTGATGGGCATGGACTTCAAGCCGCTCGGCATCATCGTCGGGATCGCGATCACGGTGCTGATCGGTGGCGCCGGAGCCGCCGCCTCCAACGCGTTCGCGCTGCTCGTGAAGAGCGAGGACGTGATGGCCCCGGTGACCAACATGCTGCTGATGCCGATCCTGCTCCTCTCCGGCATCTTCCTGCCGATGAGCTTCGGCGCCCAGTGGCTCGAGACGCTGGCCGACATCATCCCGACCAAGCACATCGTCGACGCGGTCCGAGCCTCGTTCTTCGGCGACCTCGGGATCGCCGACATCGGCTGGGGCGTCGGCTGGACCCTGGTCCTGTTCGTGCTCTCCGTCTGGTGGGGCATCTCCACGTTCCGCAAGGAGAACGCTTAGGAAGACACGCGCCGTCTCTCAGCGGCGCCTCAGCGAGGGGTGGCAGGGTAGGAGTGTGAACAGCCCTGCCACCCCCAGCGACGCTTCCGGCGACAAGCCGCACGTGCTGGTCGTCGACGACGACAAGGCCGTGCGCGAGTCCCTGCGCCGGTCCCTGGAGTTCAACGGCTACGTGGTCGCCCTTGCCGGCGACGGCGCCGAGGCGCTCGCCGGGATCGCCAACCACGGCCCCGACGTCGTCGTGATGGACGTGATGATGCCCCGACTCGACGGCATCGAGGCCACCAAGGCGCTGCGGGCAGCGGGCAACGACGTACCCATCCTCGTGCTGACCGCCCGCGACGCGGTCGGCGACCGGGTCGACGGCCTGGACGCCGGCGCCGACGACTACCTCACCAAGCCGTTCGCGCTCGAGGAGCTGCTGGCCCGGCTACGTGCGCTGCTGCGCCGGGCCGCGCCGATCGGCGAAGAGGACGAGGAGACGCTGTCCTTCGCCGACCTCAGCATGAACACCACCACCCGCGAGGTGACCCGGGGCGATCGGGCGATCGAGCTCACCCGCACCGAGTTCACGCTCCTGGAGATGTTCCTGCGCCGGCCCCGCCGCGTACTCGACCGGTCCTTCATCCTCGAAGAGGTGTGGGGCTACGACTTCCCGACCACGGCCAACTCGCTGGAGGTCTACGTCGGCTACCTGCGCCGCAAGACCGAGGCCGAGGGTGAGGCCCGGCTGATCCACACCGTACGCGGCATCGGCTACGTGCTGAAGGAGCCGTGAGCAGCGCGATGACCATGACGGCCACCGGCTCGCGCTACCGCGGTTCCCTGGCGGGCCGGGTCACGCTGCTGACGACCCTCGCGGTCGCCGGCTCGATCGCACTGATCGCGATCGGGCTCTACTTCGTCGTACGCATCCAGCTGCAGGCCAACATGGACGAGTCGCTGCTGAAGCGGGCCAGTGTCGCTGCCGCGAACACCGCCTCCATCCAAGACACCCGGACCGGGGCGGCCTTCCCGACCTGGGTGCTGAACGCCGGCGACATCCAGATCGCGGAGGTCGCCGACGCACACAACTACTGGTCGCCGACGTACGGCACGTTTCCGCTGCCAGGGGAGCCTGAAGAGGCGGTAGCGAAGGGCCATGCGACGCAGGCGGTCCGGACCGTACACACCCAGAGTGGTGTGTTCCGGGTGGTGAGCGTGCCCATCCCGGAGAGCGACACCGCACTGATGCTGGCGCAGTCGCTGGAGCCGCAGCAGGCGATGTACAAGCGGCTCGGCTTCGTCGTGCTCTTCTTCGGTGCGGCGGGGGTGGTTGCGGCGGCGTTCGCCGGGTGGGTCGTGGCGGCGGGCGGACTGCGTCCGGTGCGGCGGCTGACGGCCTCGGTCGACCGGATCGCGACCACCGAGGACCTCACCCCGCTCCCGGTCGAGGGCGACGACGAGATCGCCCGGCTGGCGACCTCGTTCAACCGCATGCTGTCCGCGGTCTCCGCCTCCCGGGACCGGCAGCGGCAGCTGGTGGCGGACGCCTCGCACGAGCTGCGTACGCCGCTGACCTCGCTCCGCACCAACGTCGAGCTGCTCACCCAGGCCGACGCCTCGATCACCGGTGAGCAGCGGGCCGACCTGCTCGGGGACATCCGCGCCCAGATCGAGGAGCTCACCAACCTGATCGGCGACCTCGTCGAGCTCGCCCGCGACGAGCCTGCCGAGCCGACGCTGGAGACGGTCGATCTCTCCGACGTGGTGGATCGGGCGCTCTCCCGGGTCCGTCTGCGCGCACCGTCGGTGACTTTCACCGAGGAGATGGCGTCGTGGTGGGTCATGGGTGACGCCAGCTCGCTGGAGCGGGCGGTCACCAATCTGCTCGACAACGCTGCCAAGTGGTCCCCGGAATCCGGCACGGTGCACATCTCCCTCCACGCCGGCGTGCTCAACGTCGACGACGAGGGACCGGGCATCGCCGAGAACGACATCCCCTACGTCTTCGACCGGTTCTACCGCTCCACCGAGGCCCGCTCGATGCCCGGATCGGGGCTCGGCCTCGCTATCGTCCGACAGGTCGCCGAACGCAGCGGCGGGTCCGTCTCCGCGGCCCGTTCCCCGTTCGGCGGCGCACGGATGACCCTGCGCCTGCCCGGCTCGGCCTCACCCCGGCCGACCGAACCGCCCACGGCTGTGTTGAACGATGAAGGACTGAACCATTGAGGTACGCCGTCCTGGCGCCCGGTCTGCTGGCGCTGCTCTCCCTCGCTGCCTGTGGAGCCGAGGATCCCGCCCCCTCGGCATCCGCATCGGCTTCCGCGTCGGGGTCTGATCACTCCGCCAAGGAGACGTTCAACCCGTGCGACGGACTCGACATCGCTCCCGTCGAGAAGGCCCTCGGCGCCCAGCTCCGCGTCGAGAAGGGCACCTCGGCGGCACCCCGCTGCGCATTGCTTCCCGAGAAGTCGGGTGGGACGGCGTACGAGCTGAACTACCTGCCCTTCAAGGGCACCCTCGCGGAAGCGTGGAAGACCATGGACGTGCAGTCGGGCAAGGTCAGTGAGCCCGAGATCAGGGACGCCGACGACGCCAGGCTGGTCAAGCAGCAGGGCGTCAGCTCGTACGCCGTCACCGGCTTCGTCCAGAACGGCGCCCTGATCCAGAGCTTCAACTCCGTCGACCTGGAGCCCTACGACGGCGACGCCATGGACCGCGCCGCCCAGGCTCTGCTCGAGCAGCTCAGCGCCAACGCCCCGTAGCCGACGCGGGCGACTTTCTCGGCTAGTGCTTCTTCGTCTCGCGCCAGGAGCGCTCGAACGGGAGGCGCCACGCGTGCGGAGCGATCAGCTGGTGGATCGAGTTGGGGCCCCAGGAGCCAGGCGCGTAGAGGCGGACCGGCGGTGGGTTGTCGAGGAGCGGCTGGGAGATCTCCCAGAGCGTCTCGATGCCCTCGGCGGTGGTGAAGAGGGTGTGGTCGCCGCGCATGGCGTCGTGGATGAGGCGTTCGTACGCCTCCAGGACGCCGGTCGAGGAGCTCGTCTCCTGGGTGGCGAACTGCATGGAGAGCTTCTCCAGCTTCATCCCGGGCCCGGGGCGCTTGCCGTAGAACGACAGTGACATCTTCGACTGATCGGCGAGGTCGAAGGTGAGGTGGTCGGGACCCTGCGTGCCCGCGCCGGAGTTGGCCGGGAACATCGTCAGCGGCGGCTCCTTGAACGCGATCGAGATGATCCGCGCGCCCTCGGCCAGCTTCTTGCCGGTGCGCAGGAAGAACGGCACGCCGGCCCAGCGCCAGTTGTCGATGATCACCTTCATCGCGATGAAGGTCTCGGTGTCGGAGTCGTCGGCGACCTCGTTCTTGCCCCGGTAGCCGGAGTATTGGCCGCGCACCACGTTGCGCGGGTCGAGCGGCTGGATCGAGCGGAAGACCTTGTTCTTCTCCTCGCCGATCGGGTCGGGAGCCAGCGAGGTCGGCGGCTCCATCGCCATGAACGCCAGCACCTGCATCAGGTGGGTCACGACCATGTCGCGGTAGGCGCCCGTGCCCTCGTAGAACGCGGTGCGTCCCTCCAGGCCCAGCGTCTCGGGGATGTCGATCTGGACGTGGTCGATGAAGTTGCGGTTCCAGATCGGCTCGAAGAGTCCGTTGGCGAAGCGGAAGGCCAGGATGTTCTGCGCGGCCTCCTTGCCGAGGAAGTGGTCGATCCGGAAGATCTGCTCCTCGGTGAAGACCTCATGGATCTTCGCGTTGAGCTCCTTGGCCGACTCGAGGTCGGTGCCGAAGGGCTTCTCCATGATGATCCGAGCGCGCTCGACGAGGTCGGCCTCCTCGAGCTGGCGGATCACGTCCTGGGCGGCCTTGGGCGGGACGCTGAGGTAGTGGAGGCGGCGGACGTCGCTGCCGACCCCCTGCAGCTTCTTCTCGGCGAGCTTCACCGCGTCGGCCAGCGCGTGCGGCCCCTCCTTGGTGGAGACGTAGGAGAGCATGCCGCCGAACGCCTTCCACCGCTCGTCGGTGATCTCGCCCTTGCCGAACTCCTCGCACGCCTCGCGGGCGAAGGCGACGAAGTCCTCGTCGGCCATCTCCTCCAGCGAGGTGCCGACGATCTGGGCATCCGTCATCAGCCCGGCCTCGTTGAGTCTGAGCAGGCCAGGAAGGAGTTTGCGGCGCGCCAGGTCACCCGTCGCACCGAAGAGCACGATCACATGTGGCAGGGCTTTGTCATCGATGGTGGCCATGATGAGTCCACGGTAGTCCTCGTTTTATGAACGATCCAATAGACAACGGCCGCTGTCTCAACGTGTCGCCGTCTTTTCACCTGATTGATCATCTGCCGAGGGAAGCGCGGACCCGGTCGGCCTTCAACCGCGCCTCCTCGGCCTCCTCGGCGACGTCGGACCTGACGGTGATTCCGCCGCCGGTGCCGATCTTCCAGGTGCGGGTGTCATGGGTGGTCAGGGTGCGGATGACGACGCCCAGGTCGGCCGGTCCGTCGCCGGAGATCCAGCCGAAGGCACCGGCATACGCCGCCCTCGGCCCGCCCAGGTCACGCTCGGCGCGCTCGATGACCTCCATCGTGCGCAGCTTGGGCGCGCCGGTCATCGACCCGGCGGGGAAGAGCCGGCGCAGCGCCTCGATCGTGGTGATCCCGTCGCTGAGATGTCCCCTGACCGTGGTGACGAGCTGGTGCACGGTCTCGTAGGACTCCACCTGCATCAGCCCCGGCACCTCCACCGTCCCCGGCTCGCACACCATCGCGAGGTCGTTGCGGAGCAGATCGGTGATCATCAGGTTCTCGCTGCGGAGCTTGGGATCCGTCCGCAGCAGCTCCGCGTTGGCGGCGTCCTCCTGCTCGGTGGCTCCTCGCGGCGTCGTCCCCTTGATCGGCCGGGTCTCGATCACCCGATCCTCGCCGATGACCGCGTACCGCTCCGGGCTCGAGCTCAACAACCACACGCTGTGCCCGTCGATGTCGTGCTGGAGAAAGCCCGCGTACGGCGCCGGGTTGATGCTCCTGAGCCGCAGATAGGTCGCCACCGGGTCGGCGGAACCGTGGACGGTGGCGCGATAGGTCAGGTTCGCTTCGTAGGTGTCACCCGCCCGGAGTGCTTCTTGAACCTGGTGGAAGGCGTCGGTGTAGGCGGCATTTCGGGGTAGTCCGGGAGCGAACTGCCCATTACTGGCGGGTATATGGGCAGTTCGCTCC
>NZ_JBHVKJ010000033.1:0-75064 GCF_042798275.1 Nocardioides sp. NPDC057767
CCACCGAGAGCGAGTAGGCGATCGGGGCCTCGTCGAAGCGGGTGATGACCTGCACCAGCGACCGGGCGCCCGCTGCGAGCGCGAAGATCGCGTAGACCGTCAGCAGCACCAGATGCGGACCGGAACGGGTCTTGGCGGGAGCGGTCTCGGTCACCGGACCATCATGACGCGTACGGCCACGACGCCCGTCGCCAGGGCCGCCGCCGCGATCACGCCCGAGGACCAGGGCGAGCGGTCCTCGCGCATCGTCTGCAGGGCCAGCGGCATCAGGCAGACGAGCGCGCCCAGGTAGCCCAGGAAGGTCGACAGCGACTCCGGCTTGCGCCCAGCCGACCAGCCCGCCAGCGCGCCGATCGCGAGCACGACCGCGAGGATCTCGAGCATCCACGCCAGCTGGTCCAGCCACCGCGGGCGCGGAGCCTTCAGGACGAGGCCGACAACGGCCGCGATCGTCACGAACGCGGCGTACGCCGCCACGATGATTCCGATCGGAGTCAGGGCGTCCACGTGCCAATATTCTCTGATGACCTCCGTCGTTCCCGATTCGGGGCTCGTCGCCCGCCTCCGCGCCGCCGGCTGCGTCTTCGCCGAGGAGGAGGCGGCCCTCCTCGAGGCGGAGCCCGTCTCGCCGCAGGAGCGAGAGGCGATGGTCGTACGCCGCCTGGCCGGTGAGCCGCTGGAGCTCATCCTGGGCTGGGCCGAGTTCTGCGGGCTCCGGATCGGGGTCGCACCTGGGGTGTTCGTGCCCCGGCAGCGCTCCGGTCTGGTGGTCGAGCTTGTCGAGACCACCCTCCGAGGAACCGTCGCTCCGAAGGTTCTCGACGTCTGCTGCGGCACCGGCGCCCTCGGCGCGGCCGTCGCGGTACGACGGCCGGACGTACGGATGTGGGCCACCGACATCGACCCGGCCGCGGTGGAGTGTGCTCGGGCGAATCTCTCCTCCGGGGGACAGGTGCTCCTCGGCGACCTCTTCGACCCGCTCCCCCACGGCCTCGCGTTCGACGTGATCGTGGCCAACGCTCCTTATGTGCCGAGCGACCAGATCCGGAACATGCCGCCCGAGGCGCGCGACCACGAGCACCACGTGGCCCTCGACGGCGGCGCGGACGGACTCGACGTCCAGCGGCGCGTGATCGAGCAGGCGCCGAAGCATCTGGCGCCCGGCGGCGTACTCGTCATCGAGGCCGGCCAGGAGCAGGCGCCCGTCACCGCGAGCCTGATGCGGACGCAGGGACTGGTCGCCGAGATCCATCACGACGAGGAGCTCTACGCGACCGCGGTGGCCGGAAGATCCTGCTGAGACATTCCACAAAAGCGAGGCGTCCCTCTGATTGCACACCACCCCCGCGGTGTGCATTCAGAGGGACCGCCACCTCGAGAGGTCGTCCACCCCCCACCGGTGGACGACCTTCTCGCCGATGAAACGGGCCAGCCCCGGACCCATGACGCGGGTTGGGAAGAATTTTTTCGGGAATCCCGTCAGACTTTCGATATGCAGGCTTACGGTCTGACCCATCTGGTGCCGTTGTCCCTGCTCACAGCGGGGATCGTGGCCGTGGTCTGGCTGGGCAGGCGCCAGCGGAACGACCCGAATCCGTCGCGATTCTCCCGAGGATTCGCGCTCGCGATCCCGCTGACGACCATCCCGTTGCAGGCCCACGAGTGGGTCACCGACTTCGACCTCTTCATCGATCTGCCGATCCATCTGTGCGACCTGGCGTGGATGGCGGCGGCATTCGCGCTGTGGACCCACCATCCCTACCCGACCGCGCTGACCTGCTTCTGGGGTCTCACGCTGACCACCCAGGGCGTGTTCACCCCGGACGTGAGGGACTTCCCGGAGGTCAGCTACATCACCTTCTGGGCGATGCACCTGGTGGTCGTGCTCGCCGCGGTCTACCTGGTCTTCGGGCTCAAGCTGCTCCCACGCTGGCGGGACTACGGCTGGGCGGTCGCGACCACGGCGGCGTGGGCCGCGGCGGCGTACGTCCTCAATCTCGTCCTCGACGCCAACTACGGCTATCTGCGCTACAAGCCGCCGTCGAGCTCACTGCTCGACGTGCTCGGGCCGTGGCCGGTCTACATCCTCAACGAGATCCTGCTCATCGCGGGCATGTGGGCGCTGGTCACCCTCGGGATGCGGGTCTGGGCCCGTCAGGACGGGTCGACGAGGACGCCGGTGCGCTCGTAGTCGGCGAGGGCGGAGGCGTACGGAGCCAGGTCGATGCCCTTCTCGCTCACCCAGCCGTCGTCGTAGTAGGACGAGCGGTAGCGCTCGCCGGAGTCGCACAGCAGCGAGACGACGCTGCCCTGCGCGCCGGTCTCCACCATCTCGCGTACGACACCCAGCGATGCCCACACGTTGGTGCCCGTCGAGGGGCCCACCGAGCGGCCCATCCGGTCGGAGAGCCAGCGCATCGTCGCGATCGAGGCGGCGTCGGGGACCTGGACCATGTCGTCGACGACGCCGCCGACGAAGGACGGCTCGACCCGCGGTCGGCCGATCCCTTCGATGCGCGACGGCATCCCGGTGGCGTAGTCGGAGGTGTCCATCTCCCAGCCGCCGTAGAAGGCGGAGTTCTCCGGGTCGGCGACCATCAGCTTGGTGGGGTGGCGGCGGTAGTGGAGGTAGCGGCCGATCGTCGCCGAGGTGCCGCCGGTGCCGGCCGAGACGACGATCCAGGTCGGCACCGGGTGCCGCTCCTTCGACATCTGGTCGAAGATCGACTCGGCGATGTTGTTGTTGCCGCGCCAGTCGGTGGCCCGCTCGGCGTAGGTGAACTGGTCCATGTAGTGGCCACCGCACTCGCGGGCGAGACGCTCGGCCTCGGCGTACATGTCGGGGGCACGGTCGACGAAATGACACGTGCCGCCGTACCACTCGATCAGCGCCACCTTCTCCTTCGACGTCGAGCGCGGCATCACCGCGACGAACGGGAGGCCGAGGAGCCGGGAGAAGTACGCCTCGGAGACCGCCGTCGACCCCGAGGACGCCTCCACGACCGTCGCGCCCTCGTGCAGCCAGCCGTTGCAGACCGCGTACAGGAACAGCGACCTGGCCAGGCGGTGTTTCAGCGAGCCGGTGGGGTGGACGGACTCGTCCTTCAGGTAGAGGTCGATGCCCGGGCATCCCGGCAGCGGGACGACATGCAGATGGGTGTCGGCGGAGCGCTGCGCGTCGGCCTCGACGCGGCGTACGGCTTCGTCGATCCAGGCGCGATGGGAGTCAGAGAGGCGTGGCACCGGCCGAGCGTAACTCCACCCTGATCTGTCCTCGGCATGTGCGGTGAGCCACAATGGCGGGACCGAAACACGATCGGGTCCGCAGTGAAGTTGCCCACAAGTTAGACCGATCTAAGGACCCCGATTAACCATTGCGGCCTCAAAAGCGAGACAAAAGACCTGTGGACGAACCTCTTGACGTAGTGCTGATCGGTGGCGGCATCATGAGCGCCACCCTGGGCGTGCTCCTGCAGGAGCTGGAGCCCAGCTGGTCCATCAAGATGATCGAACGGCTCGACTCGCCCGCCGCTGAGTCCTCCGGCCCGTGGAACAACGCCGGCACCGGCCACTCCGCGCTCTGCGAGCTCAACTACAGCCCGCAGCAGGCCGACGGCTCGGTCGACATCTCCAAGGCCGTCACCGTCAACGAGCAGTTCCAGCTCTCCCGTCAGCTGTGGTCCTTCCTGGTCGAGAACGGCCGGATCCCGGACCCCGACAAGTTCATCCACACCGTCCCGCACATGTCGTTCGTGTGGGGCGCGGACAACGTCGAATACCTCCGCAAGCGCCACGAGGCGCTCTCGGAGCACCCGCTCTTCGCCGGGATGGAGTTCTCCACCGACCCCGAGGTCATCCGGGGCTGGGCTCCGCTGCTGCTCGAGGGCCGCTCGGCCAAGTCGCTGGCCGACGAACCCGTCGCGGCCACCTGGACCAACGCCGGCACCGACGTCGACTTCGGCTCGCTCACCTCGATGCTGACCCGCACCCTGGTGGACAAGGGCGCCGACCTGGAGACCGGGTCCGAGGTCACCGACCTGCACCAGACCATGGACGGCTTCTGGCACATCTACGGCCGCAACGGGTCCGGGAAGTACCACCTGCGTTCGCGCTTCGTCTTCGTCGGCGCCGGCGGCTACGCGCTGCCGCTGCTGCAGAAGGCCGGGATCCAGGAGATCCGCGGCTTCGGTGGCTTCCCCGTCTCCGGTGAGTTCCTGCGTACGTCCAAGCCGGAGCTCGTCGCCCAGCACCGCGCCAAGGCCTACGGCAAGGCCGCCGTCGGCGCTCCGCCGATGTCGGTGCCCCACCTCGACACCCGTTACGTCGAGGGCAAGACCCACCTGATGTTCGGTCCGTACGCCGGTTGGAGCCCGCGCTTCCTCAAGACCGGGTCGCTCACCGACCTGTTCCTCTCCGTGCGGCCCCACAACCTGCTGCCGATGCTGCGCGCCGGGCTGACCAACATGGACCTCACCGTCTACCTGGTCAAGGAGCTGCTGCGCTCCCCGCGCAAGAAGTTCGACGACCTCCTCGACTTCTTCCCCGCCGCGGACCGCAAGGACTGGGAGCGGATCATCGCCGGCCAGCGGGTGCAGGTCATCCGCCCCGACGGTGTGCTGCAGTTCGGCACCGAGGTCATCACCGCCGAGGACGGCACCATCGCCGGTCTGCTGGGTGCCTCGCCCGGCGCCTCGACCGCCCCCGGGATCATGGTCAACGTCCTGCGTCGCTGCTTCCCCGACCGCTGGGACTCCTGGCAGCCGCAGCTCAAGGCGATGATCCCGGCCACCGGTGCCGAGCTCAGCGCCGACCCCGAGCTCGCCGCCGAGACCTTCGCGCGCACGGACCGCCAGCTCCACCTCGGGTAGCCGGCAGCCGAATCTGCAGTTGTGGGCGGCGAAACGGAAGTTTCGTCGCCCACAACCGATTTCTCGGCCGCCAGAACTACCTAGTCGGCGGTGAGGTGGGCGGCGACCGCTGCGGCCTGGACCCGGATCTCGGGGATGGCGGTGGCCTCGTAGAGCGCGCCCTTGCAGGGCGGGCCGACGGTCAGAAGACCAGGTACGACGCACCCGTCCGCTCCGAGGACCCGGCCGTCCTCGGTGACGTCGATGCCGAGACGGAGGGGGTCGGGGGCGATCAGGCCGCGCTTCTGGAGCGCGAGCAGGAGCGGGTTGTCGGTGCGGGTGATGTCGGGTGAGGGGCCGGTGCAGTTGACCACCGCGGTGACCTCGCGGTCACCGTCGGCGAGCGTGACGACCGGCTGCTCGGCGCCGTCCACCCGGCAGCCGAGCACCCCGCCGCCGAGGATCTCCAGTCGTCCCTCGGCCTGGTAGGTGTCGAGGAGGGCCGCGATGCGCGGGGCCATGCGGTGGCGGCGTACCTCCCACTCGCGGGCGTAGACCTCGCGGAAGCGACGGCGCTCCGGCTCGGGGAGTCGACGCCAGATCGACTGGGTCGGACCGCGCAGGCCGTCGATGACCGCACGCCAGTCGACGCCGAGTCCGGCCGCGTGCTCGATCTGGTCGCGGACGAGGCCGGCGATGCCGTCAGCGGTCAGCGGGCCGTCGGGGATCGGGGTCACCCAGGAGGTGAACTGGTCGTCGACGTGGGGGTTGGGCACCAGGCCGTGGCGGCTCACCATGATCACCCGGCGGGACGCGGAGTCGTCGAGGAGCGTGACCGTCGTGTCGACGGCGGTCAGACCGGTGCCGACGACGAGCACGGTCGCGTCGTCGGGCAGGGCGCTGATCCGCTCCACGTCCCAGGGGTCCGACAGGTTCCACGGTGCCTCGGGCAGTCCGACGAGGGGCTGGGGCGGCGGGTTGCCGTAGGCGAGGACGACGGCGTCCACGGCATGGCCCTGGTCATCGTCGCTGGTCAGCATCCGGAAACCAGCACCGACCGGCTCCACGTCGATGACCGTCTCGCCCACCGTCTCCAGCTTCCCCGGACCGGTCTCGGCGGCGCCGGCGAGCCGGTCGCGCAGGTAGCGGGAGTAGTCGCGTCGGGGCAGGAAGTCGATCGGGCCGAGCTCGATCCCGACCTCCGCCGCCCAGTCCAGCAGGTCGTCACGATCGTCGGGAAAGCCCGACATGTTGTTGGCCCGGACGTTGAGGAGATGGCGAGCGTCGGTGGTCGAGTAGGCCACCCCGCAGCCGGCCTCTCCCCGCGCTTCGAACAGCACCACGGACGCGCCCCGGCGGAGGAGGTTGATCGCGGTCAGCGTGCCGCTGGCTCCGCCTCCGACGATCGCCACCCTCGGTGTGGTGGGCGGCGTGGGCGGCGCGGCATCTGTCGTCACCCCGACAGGGTAACGGCGTTAACCAGGCTTTGTTCACCTGGTTACTGGTCTTACCAGAATGATCGCACAAATCTATTTGCAAAGATCTCTTTGCGGTCTACCGTGGACTCATGGCAGCACGCGAGATCGTTCCCGGAGTCGACCAGCTCAAGGCCCTCACCCACCCCGTGCGCGTCCGCATGCTCGGGATCCTCCGCGTCGACGGCCCGGCGACGGCGACCACCCTGGCCGCGCGGCTCGGTATCAACAGCGGCGCGACGTCCTACCACCTCCGACAGCTCGCGCAGCACGGGTTCATCGAGGACGACGAGAGCCGCGGCAACGCCCGGGAGCGCTGGTGGAAGGCGGCCCATCAGGCGACCGTCACCGGCGACCGGGACGTGCCCGACACCCCGGAGGGTCAGGAGACCCTCGATGCGTACCTGCAGACGGTCGTCACCATCTACGCGCAGCGCCTCCAGGAGGCGATCGAGGAGCGCGCGGTGCTCCCGAAGGAGTGGCGCGAGGCGTTCGGCCTCAACGACCGGGTCGTGCGCCTCACCCCGAGCCAGGTGTCCCGGGTGGAGGCGCAGGTCAACAAGATCATCGACGACCTCGAGGAAGAGCCCGCGGGCGAGGCTGTGATGTTCCAGTTCCACGTCTTCCCGCTTCCCGGACACCTCGGCGACCAGGAGAGATAGACCCCATGAAGCTCCCCCTCTACGGCTGGCTCGCCGCCGAGACCATCTCGTTGGTCGGCACGCGCGTCTCGATGCTGGCGCTGCCCTGGTTCGTGCTCGAGACGACCGGCAGCCCCGCCAAGGCCGGCCTGATCGCGCTCTTCGAGATGACCCCGCTGGTCCTCAGCAAGATCTTCGGCGGCCCGGTCATCGACCGCATCGGCCCGCGCCGCGTCGCGATCTCCTGCGACCTCGGCTCGGCCGTCGTGGTCGGCCTCATCCCTCTGCTGTACGCAGCCGGCCTGCTGCACTTCCCGATCCTGCTGGCCCTCGTCGCCCTCGCCGGCTCGATGCGCGGCCCCGGTGACTCGGCGAAGTCGTCGATGATCCCACAGTTGGTCGAGGTGGCCGGCGTGCCGACGGAGCGGGCGACCGGGCTCCACTCGTTCGTCGAGCGCACCGCCTCCATGCTCGGCGCTGCCGCGGCAGGCCTGCTGATCGGCGTGGTCGGCGCGACCAACGCGATCGTGATCGATGCCGCCTCGTTCGCGCTCGGTGCCGTGGTGCTCGCGGTGACGACCACCGGGCTGACGCGCCTCCGAGCCCCAGAACCCGCCGAAGCATCCGAGGACCCCGACTCCTACCGCGCCCAGCTCGCCGAGGGCTGGCACTTCCTCCGCCGCGACCGGGTGCTCCTGGGGATGGCGTTCATGGTCGCGCTGACCAACCTGATCGATCTGGCCTGGAGCAGCGTGCTGATGCCGGTCTGGGGTCAGCAGCACGCCGGCCCGGAGACGATCGGGCTGCTGTTCGCGACCTTCTCCGGCTTCTCCGCGGTGGGATCGGCCGTGGCGGCGGCCATCGGGGACCGGATGCGGCGCTACCCGACGTACCTGGTCTGCTTCCTCGTCACCGGGATCCCGCGGTTCCTGGTGATCGCCTTCGGAGCACCGTTGTGGGTGGTGTTCGTGGTGTTCGCGATCGGCGGGACCACCAGTGGCTTCATCAACCCCATCCTCGGGGCGCTCCAGTTCGAGCGGATCCCCGCCCACGTGCTCGGCCGGGTGATGTCGCTGATCTCGGCCTTCGCCTGGGGGCTGATGCCGCTCGGCGGGCTGCTCGGCGGCGGCCTGGTCACCGCGTTCGGTCTGACCACGGCCCTGGTGGCCTGCGGGATCGCCTACTTCCTGGTCACGATGTTCCCGGCCATCGACCCGACCTGGAAGCAGATCGAGCGGCGCCAGGAGCCGGCGGCTAGCAGGCTTCCCGCAGCCGCGGGATCCTAGGGATCCCGCCGAGCCGCTTGTGGTAGCGGACCTGGGCGGAGTAGTCCTCCAGGAGCGTCCACAGCGCCTTGTGAGCCGGCCACGGAATGGCCTCGCCGGGAGCGGCCCACGTCGAGCCGAAGCCGATCCAGACCGGGACCCAGTCCTTGGCGCAGTCCCACTCGCCGCGCTTGGACATCAGCAGCTTGTTGCGGATCTGGAACGCGAGCCGCTGCCCGTCCTTCACGATCGGCGCCGCGCACACCCGCCACAGCGGCATGTCGAGCGACATCAGCTCGATCTCGATGTCGCCGAGAACGCGCGGATCCACCAGGACCGTAGCGACGTTCTCATGCGGGCGCCTCATGAACATCACGCTAGCGGCGAGCGCCGACATTCGCGGCCGATCCGCCAGGAGCGAACATCGCGACCCGATTCGCCACCCCGCCGGACAGGGCGTACGCAGCGGGCCTATCATCCTCCCCAACTCGATCGGGCAGGGAGGCCCGAGGGAGGATCGAGGAAGGACCCCAGGTTGGCATCCCCGAGGCAGCCCAGAACGGGCGAAGAAGCCGAGAAACGCGCCGCGGAGCATCTGCATTCCCTCGGCTGGCCCGACGCCGCCCCCTCGGGCAGCACCGCGGCCGCCGACGTCGACATCATCGGCGGCCGGCCCGACAACGTCATCGTCGCGCAGGTCGTGCTCACCCGCGCAGCGACCGACGCCCGCAGCGTCTGTGCCGTACGCGGCGCGGGCTACGCCTACGACGCTCGGACCGTCGCGCTGTACAGCCGAGCCGGCTACACCTCGGACGCGGTCGAGTGGGCCGACAAGGTCCGGGTCGCGCTGTTCGAGTTCACCTCCGACGGCTCGATCCGCCCGCACGGGAAGCACGCCGCCGAGCTGGTCACCACGGCCACCGCTCCGGCGCCGCCGGCCATCGGCCGGGCACCCGAGCCGCTGCCCGGACGCCACATCGATCCCACCCGCACCGGAGGCTTCAGCTTCACCGCGAAGATCCCCGCGATCAGGCCACGCCGGAGGGCGACGGAGAAGACCTCCGACCAGATCGCTCCGGACGTCACTCCGGACGTCGCTCCGGACGTAGACCCTGGCGCAGATCTTGGCGTCGCTCCGGACGCGACTGCGCCGACCGTCGAGAAGATCGCCGGCCCGATGACCGGCCAGATCCCGGCGTACTCGACCACCTACATCGTCCCGAACACGACGTCGACCAGCTACGTCGTCGCGAGCGTCCCGTCGACCATGAGCATCCCCAAAGCGCCCACCCCGCCCCCAGGCGAGCGGTGGGTCCCGGACGGGCTCGGCCCGATCCTGGACGCGATCGCACGGGCCTCGCAGCTGCCCGTGGTGCTCGTCCTCGGCTCGGACCAGCGGGCCGAGTGGGTGCGCCAGACCTTCCAGGTCGCCACGATCACGGTCACCGACGAGAGCGTGCTGCCGATGCTGCTCTCCCTGGTGACGGGCCGGGAGTCTCAGTACGCCAGCGGCGAGTCCTATCACAAGGTCGACGGCCTCAAGCCCCAGGGCGAGCGGGCGCTGGAGTCCTGGCGGGCCTGGGCGGCCTACGACCGCGCGATGGCCAACTACCGCCGCGCGGTCTGACAGTCCTGACAGTTCTGACAGTCCGGCCCGGCAAGGTATTACCGATCGGTGACGGATGAGTCGCATGCTGTCGCCGTGGACGCGGCGCTGGCACAGTGAAGCCATGACTGCGTCGGACATGGGACAGACACCTCGCGCCGAGGTCGGGGTCATCGGCGGGACCGGGCTCTACGAGTTCGTGAGGGATGCCGAGGAGGTGGTCGTCGAGACGCCCTACGGTGCGCCGTCGGCGCCGATCACGGTCGGCACCGTCGCCGGCCGGTCGGTGGCGTTCGTGCCCCGACACGGCCGCTCGCACGAGTATCCGCCGCATGCCATCCCTTACCGCGCCAACCTCTGGGCCCTGCGGTCGCTCGGGGTGAGCCAGGTGCTCTCCCCCAGCGCCGTCGGCGGCCTCCGGTCCGAGGTCGCGCCCGGCGACCTGGTCACCCCTGATCAGATGGTCGACCGCACCTGGCGGCGGATCCCCAGCTTCGTCGAGACGGGTGCCACCCACGTACCGCTCGCCGATCCCTACTGTGCGCGCATCGCCAAGGCCTACGCGGCCGCCGACCCGTCCGTGAAGACCGGCGGCACGCTGATCATCATCGAGGGGCCGCGGTTCTCGACGCGCGCCGAGTCGATCCACCATGCGGCCCAGGGCTGGACGCTGGTCGGGATGACCGGCGCCCCGGAAGCGGCGCTCGCCCGGGAGCTGCGGATGTGCTACGCGCCGTTGTGCCTGGTCACCGACATGGACGCCGGTGCCGCCGAGGGCGAGGGCGTCGACGAGGACGACGTCTACGCGCTCTTCGCCGAGAACCTGGAGCGGATGCGCACCATCCTGACCGACACGATCGCCGGTCTCCCCGACCCGGGCGGGTGCTCGTGCTCGACCTGGGCCGAGGGCAAGCAGCTCGCCTACGAGATCCCATGAGGGTCCTGCTCACCGGCTCGGCCGGCTTCATCGGCACCGCCATCGGCCGGGTCCTGGAGGAGACCGGCCACGAGGTCGTACGTGTCGATGCGCTGCTCCCGATGGCGCACGGCCCCGGCGCCGAAGCCCCGCCCGGCACCCACCTGCTCGACGTACGCGACGCCGACGGGTGGGGCGATCTGCTGGACGGCGTCGACGCGGTGTGCCACCAGGCTGCCGTCGTCGGGGCCGGGGTGACGGTGGCCGACCTCCCGCTGTACGCAGCCCACAACGACCTCGGCACCGCGGCGCTCCTGGCGGCGATGAGCGCGCATCAGGTGTCCCGGCTGGTGCTGGCCTCGTCGATGGTCGTCTACGGCGAGGGCCGCTACGTCTGCGAGACCCATGGCGACCGGGTGCCGCCCCCGCGCTCACGCGCTGCGCTCGACGCCGGCGACTTCGAGAACCACTGCGACGTCTGCGGCGGCGCGCTGGCCTGGGCGACGGTGGCCGAGTCGGCGCGGCTCGACCCCCGCAGCTCGTACGCAGCCAGCAAGGTCGCCCAGGAGCACTATGCCTCCGCGTGGGCCCGTCAGGCGGACGCGACCGCGATCGCGCTGCGCTACCACAACGTCTACGGGCCTCAGATGCCTGCCGACACGCCCTACTCCGGTGTGGCCGCGATCTTCCGGTCCTCGCTGGCGCGGGGCGAGGCGCCGCAGGTGTTCGAGGACGGCGGCCAGCAGCGCGACTTCATCCACGTCGACGACGTGGCCCGCGCCAACCTGGCGGCACTGGAGGCGACCGCCGAGCGGTCAGCCGGCGCACTGGCGGCCTACAACGTCGCCTCCGGGCACCCGATCACGATCAGCGAGGTGGCGGCGCTGGTCGCGCGCGGCACCGGCCAGTCCGAGTTGGCGCCGGTGGTCACCGGGCGCTACCGGATCGGCGACGTACGCCATGTCGTCGCCTCCCCGCAGCTGGCGGAGAAGGAGCTCGGCTTCCGTGCCGAGGTGCTGCCTGAGGTCGGTCTGCCGGCGTTCGCGACCGCACCGCTGCGACTGCCGGCGGGGTGAGTCACCAGCTGGTGTGCAACAGATGCTCGACGAGCAGCGCGGTGACCAGCTGGAGCGCGAGGCCCGGGCGTCGCCACCGCTCGGGCAGGAGCGCGCAGCCGAGGGTGAGCCAGGGCATGAACGGCAGCCAGATCCGTTCGACCTCGGCCCGGCTCATCTGCGAGGCGTCGGCCAGGACGACCATGATCAGCGCCGCGGCGACCAGGACCACGATCACCCGGTCCTCGAGGATGTGCCGGGAGGCCCAGGTGGCGCCGATCCCGGCGCCGACGAGCGGGCCGGCACTGATCGCGAGCGCGGCCAGGTTTCCCCAGGTCCAGTAGGCGCCGGGGCGCTGACTGGCGAGACCGTCCCAGTAGCGGTCGACCAGCACCGGGTAGGCCTCCCACCAGGCGAAGCCACCCGTGGCGAAGACCAGGACCACCCCGAGCGCCGAGACGGCGGCGACCGGAAGCACCCACCAGCCCCGGGACCATCCCCACCGCCGGCCGCTGCCCAGCCAGAGCACCGCGAGCGCGAGCACGCCGACCAGCGGGAGGCCGTACGACATCATCACCAGGTAGCCGAGGAGCAGCCCCGCGGCGACCGCCCACGGCCAGCCGCGACGGGGGCCGCCCCGACAGGCGAGGGCCAGGCAGCACATCCCCCAGGCGGCGGTCGCCGCCATCACCGCGTCGGCGGAGACGGCGAGGAACACGGCCGACGGGGTGAGGACGAGATAGGGCGCGGCCGCGCGAGCACCGGACTCGCTGCCGAGGACGCGGACCGTCGTCATGACCGCGAGCGGCAGGGTCGCGGCGATCACCGTCACGACCAGCCCGGCGGCCAGGTCGCCGCCGAGGCCCACCTTCACCAGGAGCACGAAGAAGAGGACCATCCCGGGCGGATGCCCGGCGATGTGGACCGGCCAGTTGCCGGCGGGCGCGTCGTACGGGATCCGGGCGACGTACTCCCGCAGCAGGCCGCCCACGTCGTCCACCGCCCGGGCGGTGCCGAGGTACTCGGACCGGCTCCCGAGCACCCCGGAGATGCCCTCGGTGCCGTCCACGAGCGCCAGCGAGAGCAGCCACACCAGCACGACGGCGTACGCCACCACGAGCAGGCGCCGCCACGGGAGCCGGGTCGCGACCGGGTCGGCCCAGCGCAACGACGCGAGGGCGAGCAGGATCGCAAAGACCGTGCCGATCCCCGCCTTGACCTCGGGAAAACCGTGGAGCGGCGGGAACGTGCCGTCCTCGATGTGTACGCGGGTCCACACCTGCCAGCCGAGGAGCGGCGGCGCGGCGACGGCCGCGGCCACGAGGGTCAGCGTGGCGAGGAGCCCCACCAGGGCAGCACGGTGAGCTGAGGAGTTCACGACTGCGAGCGTAGGTGGGTGGAGCGCCGGTCGACGCCACGCAACGGCCACGTCATCGGACCGTAAGATCTGCCCGCCCCATCGGGGGCGACGCGTTCCTAGAGTCGGTTCCATGGCCCAGAACCGCCCCGAGACCGACCTCGTGCTGCCCTGCCGCGACGAGGCCGCCGCCCTGCGTGAGCTGTTGCCACGCGTGCCGGCGGAGCTGTCCGTGATCGTCGTCGACAACGGTTCGACCGACGGCACCGCCGACGTCGCCCGCGAGCTGGGGGCGCGGGTGGTGTCGGAGTCGCGGCCCGGATACGGGGCGGCGGTGCACGCCGGTCTGCTGGCCGCCACCGCCCCCTACGTCGTGGTGATGGACGGCGACGGCTCCTTCGATCCCGAGGCCGCCCTGCCGCTGGTCGAGACGATCAGGCGTGACGAGGCCGACCTGGCGCTGGGCTGCCGCCGCCCGGTGACGCCGGGCGCCCAGCCCTGGCACGCCCGGGTCGGCAACCGGATCGTCCTGGGCGCGCTGCGGCGGCGTACCGGTCTTCGGGTGCGCGACATCGCGCCGCTGCGCGCGGCCCGCCGCGAGGCGCTGCTCGGGCTCGGCGTGGAGGACCGGCGCTCCGGCTACCCGGTCGAGCTGCTCGACCGCGCGGCCCGGGCCGGCTGGCGGGTGCACGAGGTCGACGTCGACTACCACCCGCGGACCGCCGGCACCCGCTCCAAGGTCTCCGGCTCGGTGCGGGGCAGCCTGCGGGCGGCGTACGACTTCTGGAAGGTGCTCGCATGACGCACCCGACGCTGCTCCTGGTGGCCAAGGCACCCGTCCCCGGGCTGGTGAAGACCCGGCTCGCCGCCGAGATCGGGGAAGAGGCCGCGACCGCCGTCGCGGCGGCCGCGCTGCTCGACACGATCGAGGCCTGCGCGCTGGCGGTGGGGACGGACCGGTGCCGGCTGTCCCTCTCCGGAGACGTCTCCGCGGGATTCCGGGCGGACGAGATCGCGGCGGCGATCGCCGGCTGGACCGTCACCCCGCAGCGCGGCGACGGACTCGGCGAGAGGCTGGCGAACGCCCACGCCGATGTCGCCGGACCCGTGGTGCAGATCGGGATGGACACCCCGCAGGTGACGCCGGCGCGTCTGCTGGCCGTGGCCGCAGGACTGGATGCGGCCGACGCCGTGCTCGCCCCGGCCGAGGACGGCGGCTGGTGGGCCCTGGCGCTCCGCGACCCCTCCACCGCCGCGGCACTGCGCGACGTCCCCATGTCCACCCCCCAGACGTACGCAGCCACCCGCTCCGCCCTCGAAGCACTGGGTCTTCGCGTCGCTGCCGGTGAGCGGCTTCGCGACGTCGACCACCTCGCCGATGTCGAACCCGTCGCCGCAGCCGCCCCCGGGACCCGCTTCGCCGCGGCCGCCGCGGAGATCGCCGCCGAGATCGCCCGGGTGACCCGATGACGGCGGCGTTGGCGGAGTCGGCGTTCGGGCACGCCTTCGCCAGCGAGCGGTGCCGGGTGGTGAGCGTCGACGGCAGGGCCTCGAGGCTTCCCGTCGAGGACTGGACCCGCACCGCCGACGCGGCGGACCTCGCGCTGCTCTCCTACTGCGCCGGGCCGACGATCGACCTCGGCTGCGGTCCCGGCAGGATGACCGCCGCGCTCACCGCTCGGGGTCTGCCGTCGCTCGGCGTCGACGTCGTCCCGGAGGCCGTCGCCGAGACCGAGGCGCGCGGTGGTCGCGCGGTGTGCCGCGACGTCTTCGAACCCCTCCCGGGCGAAGGGTGGTGGGCGACTGCTCTCCTCGCCGACGGCAACCTCGGGATCGGCGGCGACCCGCTGGCTCTCCTCGCCCGCGTACGCCGACTGCTGGTCCCCGGCGGCCGGGTGGTCGCGGAGGTGCATCCGCCGGGCACGCCGAGCGGGCCGCTGCTCGCGGAGCTGGTCTGCGACTGCGGCGGCTCCTCGCAGTTCCCGTGGGCGACCGTCGGCGCCGACGCGATCCGGTCGATCGCGACCGAGGCCGGTCTCGCGGTCACCCGGCTGGCGCCGCTCCCGCAGGTCGGCCCGGCCGAGCCCCGGCCCCCGGTCCGCGCCCGGGCGCTGACGCCCGGCGGTGAGCGCTGGGTGGCCGTCCTCGTGGAGGAGACGTCATGAGGATCCCGGCCGAGGACTCGTTCACCTCGCGCCTACGCAGCGCCGCGGTCGCCGCCCGGGTGGGACTGTGGCTCGGCATCTGCTTCGTGGTCGCGCTCGCGACCGGGCTGATCAGCCACTACGCCCAGGGCGACAGTCAGCCGGTGCCGCTGCCGACGAGCCCGTCGTGGCTCTACCAGGTCACCCAGGGCCTGCACGTCGTCGCCGGCACCGCCGCGATCCCGCTCCTGCTGGTCAAGCTGTGGGTCGTCTTCCCCAAGCTCTTCCAACCGGTGCCGCGGCAGGTCCGCGAGGCCCTGCCGACCGCACTGGAGCGCGGCTCGATCGCGATCCTGGTCAGCACCTCGCTGGTCCAGCTCACGACCGGACTGCTCAACGTCGCACAGTGGTATCCCTGGGGCTTCAGCTTCCGGGCCACCCACTACGCGCTCGCCTTCGTCGCCGTCGGGGCGCTGCTGGTGCACATCGCGGTGAAGCTGCCGATCATCCGCGACGCCCTGACGGGCGACGTCGACGACACCGCCCACGACCGGCCGAACGCGCGCCGAGCCGGACCGGTCAGCCGTCGTGGCGTACTGGTCCTGGCCGGCACCTCCGCCCTGGCCGCCGCCTTCCTCTACACCGCCGGCACCGTCCCCGGAGCCGGCCGGATCGCGGCCCTGTCCCCGAGGTCACGGAAGCACGGCATCCCGATCAACCGCACCGCCCACTCCGCCGGTGTCGTGGCCGAGGCGAGCAGCTCCGCCTACCGTCTCGAGCTCGTCCACGGGGCGACGTCCCGGGCCCTGTCCCGTCAGGACCTGGTCGCGATGCAACAGCGGACCTCCACCCTGCCGATCGCCTGCGTGGAGGGATGGAGCGCGACGGGCGAGTGGCGAGGCGTACGCCTGCGCGACCTGCTCGACCTGGTCGGCGCACCTCCGGGGCGGGACGTCAGGATCCGGTCGATCCAGACATTCAGCGCCTCCTCCGACACCGTGCTGCCGGCGAACTTCGCCGACGACGACCGGACCCTGATGGCGCTCGCGCTCGACGGCGAGACGCTCTCGATGGACCACGGCTACCCGGTCCGGCTCATCGCCCCCGACCGTCCCGGCGTCATGCAGACCAAGTGGGTGTCCCGGATCGAGGTGCAGGCATGAGAGGGGTACGCGGCGGGCTGATCGCCCTCGGCACGGTCGGGATGACGTACGGAGCCTGGCTGCTGCTGAGCCGGCAGGACATCGGCCAGATCGCCGAGGTCGCCATCTGGCTGGCGGCCGCGGTCGTGATCCACGACGGGATCCTGGCTCCGGCGGTGCTGGCGCTGGGGTGGCTCGGCGGCCGGCTGCTGCCGCGGGCGGTCGCCCAGGGCGCGGTGACGGTGCTGGTGCTGCTCGGACCGACCGTCCTGGTCGCGATCCCGGTCCTCGGCCGGTTCGGCGCGAAGCCGGACAACCCGACGCTGCTGGACCGCGACTACACCCTCGGGCTGCTGGGGTTCGCCGTTCTGTGCGTGTGTGCCGGTGTCGCGGTCGCGCTCGGCGAACTACGCTCGCGACAGCGGACCGTCGAGGAGGAGCAGAGCTGATGGCACGTGTGCTCGTGGTCGACGACGACCTCACCGTCCGTGAGGTGCTGGCGTCCTACCTGCGCGCGGGCTCGCACGACGTCGTCGAGGCCGGCGACGGCGAGCAGGCGCTCCGCGCGATGAGCGAGCGACCCGCCGACATCGTCGTCCTCGACCTGATGCTGCCCGGCATCGACGGGCTCGAGGTGTGCCGCCGTCTGCGCCAGGCGAGCGAGGTGCCCATCATCATGCTCACCGCGCTCGGCAGCGAGGCCGACCGGATCATGGGGCTCGAGCTCGGCGCCGACGACTACGTCGGCAAGCCGTTCAGCCCGCGGGAGCTGGTGCTCCGGGTCGACTCGGTGCTCAAGCGCACCGGCCACTCCGGCGAGGGCGGCGTGGTCTCGGACGGCCCGCTCGTGGTGGACGCCGACCGGCGGGTGGCCACGAACGCCGGGACGGAGCTGGCGCTGACCACGCGCGAGTTCGACCTGCTCCGCTACCTGATCGCTCACCCCGGCAAGGCCTTCACCCGGGAGGACCTGCTCGAGCACGTCTGGGGCTGGACGATCGGCGACCGCTCGACGGTCACGGTCCACGTACGCCGGCTGCGGGAGAAGATCGAGTCCGACCCGACCCGGCCGGAGCGGCTGGTCACGGTCTGGGGCGTCGGCTACCGCTGGGAGTCCGCGGAGGTGGGCACATGAAGTTTGCAGATGCTGCCCAGATCGCCCTCGTCGCCGCGGGCGCCGGTCTCGCCGTCGGCCTGGTCGGGCTCCTGGTCGCCTGGCTGACGCGACGATGGTCGATCCGCTGGCAGCTCACCCTCGCCGCCACGGTCGCCGTGCTGACCGTGTTCGGGGGCGTGCTCGCCGTCGCCTGGCTCATGTTCCTCTCCGGCCACGACCTGCTGGTCATCACCGTCGTCGCCTCGATCGCCGTGGTCGTGGCGATCCTGGTCGCGTTCGCCATCGGCTCCGCGATGGTCCGCTGGTCAGGCGCCGTCCAGCTGCAGGCCCGGCAGATGGCTCTCGGCGGGCACCAGGTGCCGTCGGAGAGCGGACCACGCGAGCTCCGGTCGCTGTCGGCCGAGCTCGCCGAGACGCAGCGGCGGCTCGAGGAGGCGAGCGCCCGGGAGGCGCGGCTCGAGGAGTCCCGCCGCGAGCTGATCTCGTGGGTCGCCCACGACCTGCGTACGCCGCTGGCCGGGCTGCGCGCGATGGCCGAGGCGCTCGAGGACGGGATCGCGGCCGACCCGCACCGCTACCACCAGCGCATCCGCGTCGAGGTCGAACGGCTGGCCCGGCTCGTGGACGACCTCTTCGAGCTCTCCCGGATCCAGGCCGGCGCCCTCACCCTGACGCCCGAGCCGGTCCTGCTCGGCGACCTGGTCAGCGAGGCGCTGGCCGGCGCCGACCCGGTGGCCAGGGAGCGGCGGGTGCGGCTCGGCGGCCAGGTCGAGGACGGCCTCGAGATCACCGCCGACCCGGCCAGCCTGTCCCGGGTCGTCTCCAACCTGCTGATGAACGCGATCCGCCACACCCCCGCCGACGGCACGGTCGAGGTCCGCTGCGAGACGGCCCCCGGAGACGTACGCAGCATCGACCTCAGCGTCAGCGACGGCTGCGGCGGCCTGGATCCCGGCGACATGGAGCGGGTCTTCGACCTCGGCTGGCAGGGCAGCCCCGCGCGTACCCCGGCCGTGCCCGAGGGCGCCGACGGCACCAGCGCTCAGGGCGCCGGGTTCGGCCTCGCCATCGTCAAGGGGCTGGTCGACGCCCACCGCGGCCGGGTCTGGGTGGAGAACCTTCCGGCCGCGACCGGCTGCCGGTTCCACGTGCGGCTGCCCGCCTAGGCCCGGGAGCCTTCCAGCTCGTCGACGAGCACGAGCCCGCGTTCGGCCCAGGCGACCGCTGCGCGCGCCTGGTCGATGAGGCCGTCGTAGGCGAAGACCTTGTAGCGCACGATCCGGTCCCACTGGCTCGCGTCGTAGTGCTCGAGCCGCCGGGCCAGCGTGGGGTGGCTGCGGTCGAGGAGCGTGGCGCGGGTGGCCTCGAGCATCGCCAGGTGCTCGGTCCAGTGGTCGCGGAACTGCTCCAGCTCGGCGCGCGCGGCGCCCGGCTCGGCCCACTCCAGGTAGGCCGCCTTGAGGTAGGCCGGCTCGCGCTGTCGGCGGATCTCGATGGGCGCGTCCATCCACTCCCGGAAGGCCTGCACCCCGGCCTCGGTGACGGCGTACTCCTTCTTCGTGCCCTTCTTGCCCCACGGCACGACCGACGACTCGAGCAGGCCGTCGCGCTCCATCCGGTTGAGCTCCGGGTAGATCTGCGAGTCGGGCGCGTGCCACACGTGGGCCACCGACTGGCTGAACTGCTTGGAGACGTCGTAGCCGGTCATCGGGCGCGAGGTGAGCAGCGCCAGCAGCGCGAATCTCAGCGACATCGTGACCCCCTCTCCGAGCCAGTGATTCGTGGCGCGAGCGTACCCAACTCTTGCCACTAACTATAGAGATAGGTAGTTTGTGACGAGCACAACACCTATCTCCATAGGGAGTTTCCCCATGACCGTCCTGGATTCCCCGCCGATCACCGCGGCCAGCAAGATCTTCAACTTCCCCCGCAACGCCTGGTACGTCGCGGCCTGGGACCACGAGGTGACCGCGAAGCAGCCGCTCGCCCGCACCATCGCCGGTGTGCCACTGGCCCTGTGGCGCAACAGCGACGGCCGTACGGTCGCGCTGGCCGACGCCTGCTGGCACCGGCTGGCACCGCTGTCGAAGGGCAAGGTGCTCGGCGACGAGATCCAGTGCCCCTACCACGGGCTGCGCTACAACTCCGCCGGCCGCTGCACGAGCATGCCCGCGCAGGAGACGATCAACCCGAGCGCGATCGTCCCGTCCTACCCGGTCGTGGAGCGCTATCGCTACGTGTGGGTCTGGGTGGGCGACCCCGACCTCGCCGACCCCGCCACCGTGCCCGACATGCACCAGATGGACTCACCGGACTGGGCCGGCGACGGCGAGACGATCTATGCGCCCTGCAACTACCAGCTGGTGCTCGACAACCTGATGGACCTCACCCACGAGGAGTTCGTGCACAGCTCGAGCATCGGGCAGGACGAGCTCTCCGAGGCCGAGTTCGAGGTCAGCCACGACGACCGCCACGTGACCGTGACGCGCTGGATGCGCGACATCGACGCGCCTCCGTTCTGGCTGAAGAACATGCGGGACAAGTTCCCCGGGTTCAGCGGGAAGGTCGACCGCTGGCAGATCATCCACTTCGAGGCACCCTCGACGATCTGCATCGACGTCGGCGTCGCCAAGGCCGGCACCGGCGCCCCCGAGGGCGACCGCAGCCAGGGCGTGAACGGCTTCGTGATGAACACGATCACCCCCGAGACCGCACGGACCTCGCACTACTTCTGGGCCTTCATGCGCAACTACCGCCTGGAGAGCCAGACCATCACGACCCAGCTGCGCCAGGGCGTCCACGGCGTCTTCGGTGAGGACGAGGAGATGCTCGCCGCGCAGCAGCGCGCGATCGACGCCAACCCGGACCACGAGTTCTACAGCCTCAACATCGACGCCGGCGGGATGTGGGTGCGCCGGATCCTGGACCGCATGCTGCAGGCGGAGGGTCTTCCCGCCGCCGCGGCTGCGAAGTGAGGCCGCCGCCATGGCAGTGAACACCCAGACCTGGTGGCAGCAGGGCCGCGTGGTCGAGACCTCCGACCTCGCCGAGGGCGTACGCCGCGTCGTGCTCGCTCCCGACCGCCCCGTCCACGCCGCGCCCGGCACCCACGTCGACCTCCGGCTCGACCTCGCCGGACACGTGCGCAAGCGGTCCTACTCGGTCGTCCGTTCCGAGGACGGCGGCCGCCGGCTCACCCTCGGCGTCCAGCTCGCCCCGTCGTCTCGCGGCGGGTCTCGCCACATGCACGGCCTCTGCGTCGGTGACGTCGTCGAGATGACCGGCCCGGTCCAGAGCTTCCCGCTCGGAGTCGGCGCCGACCGTTACGTACTGGTCGCGGGCGGCATCGGCGTCACCGCGCTGGTCGCGATGGCCGACGCGCTGCGCCGCCGCGGCGCGGACTACACGCTGGTCCTGGCCGGGCGACGGCGGGCCGTGATGGCCTACCTCGACGAGCTCGCCGAGACCCACGGCGACCGGGTCCGGGTGTTCGTCGACGACGAGGACGTACGCCTCGATGTCGCCGAACTGGTCGGCGAGATCGCCGGAAGCGCGGCCTCGGCGCGGACCGAGATGTACATGTGCGGGCCGATCCGGCTCATGGACGCGATCCGCCGTGCCTGGGCGGCCCATCAGCTGCCCGAGCCCAACCTGCGCTTCGAGACGTTCGGCAGCAGCGGCGACTGGGCGGCCGAGGACTTCGTCGTGCACCTCCCCCAGCTCGACCGCTCCGTCCGCGTCGGCAAGGACAGCTCGATGCTCGACGCGCTCGAGGACGCCGGCGTGGACGTGATGTGGGACTGCCGCAAGGGCGAGTGCGGGATCTGCCAGGTCAAGGTCCTCGACGTCAGCGGCCGGATCGACCACCGCGACGTCTTCCTGAGTCCTCGGCAGAAGGAGACCTGCACGTCCCTCTGCCTCTGCGTCGCCCGAGCCGCTCGCGGCGAGTCGGGGTCGGGCTCGGCCGACCCCGCCGCCGTGACCCTCCACCTCCCGTGAACCCCCACCCCGAAAGAGACCCGAGATGAACCTTCGTGCGCGCATCGACGCCGCGGCGATGACCCCCTACCAGTGGATGGTCGTCGCGCTCTGCGTCCTGCTGAACTGTCTGGACGGATTCGACGTGATGGCGATGGCCTTCACCGCCTCGTCCCTGACCGAGGAGTTCGCGCTGAGCGGCTCGGAGCTCGGCGTACTGCTGAGCGCCGGCCTGGTCGGCATGGCGGTCGGCTCGCTGGCGCTGGCGCCGGTGGCCGACGTCATCGGGCGCCGCCCGCTGATCCTGATCAGCGTCGGCCTCGCGACCCTCGGCATGCTGCTCTCCGCGGCCGCCCCGTCCGCCCTCCTCCTGGGCCTCGCCCGGGTGGTCACCGGCCTCGGCGTCGGCGGCATCCTGGCCAGCACCAACGTGATCGCGAGCGAGTACGCCTCGGCGCGCTGGCGCGGCCTGGCGATCGGCCTCTACACGGCGGGCTACGGCATCGGCGCCACCCTCGGCGGTGTCGCCGCGCGCGGCATGCTCGCCGACCTCGGCTGGCGCAGCGTCTTCGTCGCCGGCGGCGTCGCGACCGGGATCGCGCTCGTGCTCCTGGTCGTGCTGCTGCCCGAGTCGGTCGACTTCCTGGTCCAGCGCCGGCCGCGGCAGGCGCTGGAGCGGGTCAACCGGATCCTCGCTCGGCTGGGGCAGCCCGCGGTGGCCGCCCTGGAGGCCACGCCCCACCCCACCGGCCGCCGCCGCAGCGGCAACCCCGGGATCCTGCTGGGCACCGACCTGCGCCGCTCGACCCTGCTGATCTGGGTGGCGTTCCTGGCGACGATGTTCGGCTTCTACTTCGTCAACAGCTGGACCCCGCAACTGCTGGTCACCTCGGGGATGTCGGAGGCGGACGCGGTCACCGCCGGGATGATGCTGGCCCTGGGCGGCACCGCCGGCTCGGTGCTCTACGGGCTCGTCGCATCCCGGCTGGACAGCCGTCTGGTGCTGATCGGCTTCACCGTGCTGTCGGCACTGACGATGGTCGTCTTCATCACCAGCACCGCGCTCCTCACCGTCGCGCTGATCATCGGTGTCGTCGTCGGCGCGCTCATCAACGGCTGCATCGCCGGCCTCTACACGATCACCCCGGCCGTCTACGGCACCGAGATCCGCAGCACCGGCATGGGCTGGGCGATCGGCATCGGCCGCATCGGTGCGATCCTGTCGCCGATGCTCGCCGGGCGCCTGCTCGACTCCTCCTGGACCCCGGTCAACCTGTACGTCGGCGCTGCCGTCGTGGTCGCGATCTCCGCCGTCGCGCTGCTCTTCCTGCGGACCGGCCGGGCTGCTCGGCCGGTCCCGGAGGTGGCCTCCGTCTAGGGCGGGGCATCAGGTCTGGCGGATAGTCCAGGGAGTTCTCGTCGCTTTACTGGCCAGTAACCGACGGAAACTCCCTGGACTATCCCCCCGCCAGGGGTCCCCGCAACATCTCCGGCCGGAATCTCGGCCCGTCCCGGCTGCAACCGGGACGAGCCGTGAACCGTCTAGATCGGCGGAACGCCCGCTCGGGGCGTACGACCGACGAGGAGTCACCATGACCACATCCCGCATCCAGCTCCGCGCCGCCCTGGCGGCGACCGCCGTGGTCGGGCTGCTCGGCCTGGCCGGGTGCGGGAGCGACCCGGCCCCGACCTCCGGATCCCCGTCCGCCGCGCCGTCCTCCTCGGCTCCGTCCTCCGAGCCGCCCGCGACTCCCACCCCGGCCCCCTCCGAGGTCACGGTCTCCGCGACCCCGTCGGCCGAGCCGACGCCGAAGCTCGACTGGGGCGGCCCGCTGGCGCCCGGCGCATTCGGCAGGATCAAGGCCGAGGGCAACGTACGCACCCTGGTCGATGAGGGGTGGATGACCCGCGACAGCAGGCGCGAGAGCATCTGCGAGGGCAAGCACTGGCGGTGGGTCGAGCAGCTCGGCGACGGCATCGACGTCATCCACGACCAGCAGGGCGACATCGGCTCCTTCGGGATGAGCAAGCCCGTCCTCGAGACCGCCGAGGGCATCACCATCGGCGACACCCTCATGGTCCTCGAGGACACCTACGGGACGGGCTCCCAGAAGACCAACGACTACGGCCAGACGACCTGGGTCGTCCAGGACGGCAACCGCTGGATCGGCTTCCTCCTCTCCGGCAACACCCGGGACTCGAAGATCGAGTTCATCGAGGTCTCCGTCGGCCGGCAGCCCGGCCTCCTCCGCGACGGCTGCTGATCCCTACGCTCCGCTCACCTGCCCTCGACGTACGGTGGGGGTGACCGGATCCGTTCTCGTGGAGGTATCCCATGTCCCGTCGTGCAACCGCTGCCGCGCTCGCTGCCTGCGGCCTGCTGACCCTCGCCGCCTGCGGGGAGGGCGCAGACTCTGACTCCGATGACCGCAACGAGGTGAGCGCGAAGCTCGCCGATCCCGCCGGAAAGGAGGTCGGTACGGTCGAGATCGAGGAGGACGACGGGGCCACGCGGATCAGCGTCCGGGTGAGCGGCCTCTCGGCGGGCTACCACGGCTTCCACGTGCACACGACCGGCGAGTGCGAGGCCGACAGCGCGGCTCCTGACGACCCGTCGAAGACGGGTGACTTCCTCTCCGCGGGCGGCCATCTCAACCCCGACGACAGCGACCACGGCGAGCATCTCGGCGACCTGCCGGCGCTCCTCGTGAACGAGGACGGCACCGCCAGCCTGGAGTTCACCGGCCCGTTCACGCTCGACGACCTGCGGGACACGGACGGCAGCGCGGTGATGATCCACGCCGGCCCCGACAACTACGCCAACGTCCCGGAGCGCTACGCCCCCGAGGGCCCGGACGAGGACACCACCAAGACCGGCGACGCCGGCGACCGGATCGCCTGCGCCGTGATCGAGGCCGGCTGAGCGTCGTGAAATAAGAGGACGTACGCAGCGCCGGCCCGCAAACTGGGGCGGTGACCACCGAACTGACCCCCACCGACATGGCCCACCTGCGACGTTGCCTCGAGCTGGCGGCCGAGGCGCTGGCGGACGGCGACGGGCCGTTCGGGTCCGTCCTGGCCGACGGCACCGGCAACGCGCTCCAGGAGGGCCGCAACCGCGAGCACTCGACCGGCGACCCGACGGCGCATCCCGAGATCGAGCTCGCCCGCTGGGCGGCGATCCACCTCGACCCCGAGACCCGGGCCGGAGCCACGGTCTACACCTCGGGCGAGCACTGCCCGATGTGCTCGGCGGCGCACGGCTGGTCCGGGATCGGGCGGATCGTCTACATCGCCTCCTCCGAGCAGCTGACTCAGTGGCGGGCCGGCTGGGGCGCGGGAGAGTCGCCGGTGCGGGCACTGCCGATCCAGGAGGTCGCGCCGGCCGTCGAGGTCGTCGGACCCGTCCCCGAGCTGGTCGAGGAGATCCGCGCGATCCATCAGACGGCCGCGGGAGCCTGAACCTTAGGGTGACCCTCAACACACTATTCTTGCATTGACTGCAACTTGCACTCAGTGCAAGAATAGTGGCGTGCCCACCTCCGCCCCGCCTCCGAACGCCCGCGAGCGTCAGAAGCGGGAGCGTCGACTGGCGCTGATCGAGGCTGCTCAGCGACTGGTCGGCGAACGCGGGCTCGATGACGTCACCGTCGAGGAGATCAGCTCGGCGGCGGGGTTGTCGACGCGTACCTTCTTCAACTACTTCGACTCCAAGGACGACGCGGTTCTCGGCATCCAGGAGATCGAGCTGGATCCCGAGGTGCGCGCGCAGTTCGTCTCCGGCGGACCGTCGGGGCGGCTGATGACCGACCTGGAGACGCTGGTGGCGGGCTTCCTCAAGGACGCCGCCCCCAACATCGAGCAGGTCGAGCGGGCCATGCGGCTGCTGACCTCGGAACCCCGCCTGATGCAGCGGCACGTCGCCTGGCACCAGCGCGTCGTCGGCGAGTTCGAGGAGCTGCTCTCCGAGCGCCGCAAGGCCCGGCCCTCCCCTGTCGACGACGACACGATCGGGATGGTCGCCGGGCTGCTGATGCGGTCGAGCGCGCTCGCCTGGGCGCGGTCCGGCTACGAGGGCGATGCGGCGGCGCATCTGCCCGAAGCCGTCGCGCAGCTCCGCCTGCTCCTCGACGACTAGAACGACCAGCCGCAACCTCTCGGGACTCTCACGGCACACGGCACCCGTGTGTCCTCACCTCGTCAACGCCTGCCTGGAAGGTCCAACCCATGAGCCACACGGTCGCGCCCGACGCGCCCGACAAGCCGCTGGTCGTGCTGACGCCGCGTACGATCTGGCTGATCTTCGGGGCCCTGATGGCCTCGATGTTCCTCTCCTCCCTCGACCAGACGATCGTGAGCACGGCGATGCCGACGATCGTCGGGGAGCTCGACGGCGTCGCCCACCAGGGGTGGGTGATCACCTCCTACATCATGGCGATCGCGATCGTGATGCCGCTGTACGGAAAGTTCGGTGACCTGTGGGGTCGCCGCTGGCCGTTCCTGGTCGCCGTCGCGCTGTTCACGCTCGGCTCGCTCTTCGGCGGGATGGCGCAGACGTTCCCGGAGCTGGTCGCCGCCCGCGGTCTCCAGGGGCTCGGCGGTGGTGGACTGATGATCCTGTCCCAGGCGATCATCGCCGACATCGTGCCGGCCTCCGAGCGTGGCAAGTACATGGGTCCGATGGGTGCGCTCTTCAGTATCTCCGCGGTGATCGGGCCGCTCCTCGGAGGCTGGCTCACCGACGGCCCCGGCTGGCGCTGGACCTTCTGGATCAACGTCCCGGTCGGCGTCATCGCGCTGGTCGTGGCCTGGTACGCCCTGAAGCTGCCCTCGCACCGCTCCGGCCGGCCGGTCGACTGGCTGGGGATCATGTTCATGGTGCTCTCCACCTGCGGCATCGTCCTGCTGACCTCGTGGGAGTCGCTCGGCCACGACGGCTACGACTGGTCCTCGCCGCAGCTGCTCGGCGTGCTCGTCGGCACCCTGGCCTCGGTGGCCGCCTTCATCGTCGCCGAGACCCTCGCGCCCGAGCCGCTGATCCCGCTGCGGCTCTTCAAGAACCCGACCTTCACCGTGACCACGCTGATCGGCCTGGTGCTCGGCATGGGCATGTTCTCGGCGATGGCGATGCTGCCGACCTTCCTGCAGATGTCGACAGGCGCCTCGATCACCGGCTCCGGGCTGCTGATGCTGCCGATGATGGCCGGGCTGATGCTGACCGCGATCGTCTCCGGCATCATGATCTCCAAGACGGGTCGCTACAAGATCTTCCCGATCGTCGGGCTGCTCGTCACCGCCGCCGGGATCGCCTGGATGACCACGATCACCGGCGACATGTCCATGGTCGTCTTCGGGCTGATGATCTTCGTGCTCGGCGCCGGGATGGGCCTGGTCATGCAGACCATCGTGCTCGCCGTCCAGAACGCCGTCGACCCGCACGAGCTCGGCACCGCGACCTCGGCGAACAACTTCTTCCGGGAGATCGGTGCGACCGTCGGCACCGCACTGTTCACGACCGTGTTCACCACGCGGCTGACCGACAACTTCGAGGGCCTGGCCGCGAAGATGGCCTCGGCGGGGTTGATGCCGGCCGACGGGGCCGGGTTCTCCGGCGACAGTCTCACCCCGGCCGCGGTCGACAACCTGCCCGAGCCGCTCCACGGCTGGGTCGTCGACGCCTTCACCGAGGCGCTCGCTCCGGCGTTCTGGTACCTCGTGCCACTGGTCCTCCTCGGTTTCGCCCTCGCGCTGTTCCTCAAGGAGGTCAAGCTCTCCGACGAGGCCGGCATGGTCGCCCGCGGGGAGGCCGTCGCCGGCTGAGGGTTCCTTGACGCTCGCCGTGGCAGGGGGCATTCTCCTCTCACGGCGAGCGTCTGTTCGGGGGACGTGCGCAGCTCTCGGAAAGGCACGCCATGTCTGCTCGCGCCCTGCCGGTCTCGATCGCGACGGTGTCCGCCCTCGTCGCCGGTCTCCTGCTCGGGGTCACACCGGCATCGGCGGCCCCCGCGCCGGCCGAGGACATCGTCCTGGAGACGCTCTCCAACCGGGCCGACCTGATCTTCGACGGCAACGCACTGGTGCGGGTCACCGTGCCGAAGGGCGCCGACCCGGATGACCTGAAGGTCACGCTGACCGGCGGTCGTGACGTCACCGCAGCCTTCGCCGAGCGGCCGAACGGCGAGATCGAGGGCGTCGTACGCGGCCTGCGGCTCGGACCCAACGAGCTGACCGCGCGTCTGCCCGACGGCCGTGGCGCCCGACTCACGATCACCAACCACCCGCGGGGCGGGCCGATCTTCTCCGGACCGCAGCTGCAGCCCTGGCGTTGCCAGCCGACCGCGACGGACGCGCAGTGCAACCAGGAGCCGACGATCAGCTGGCTCTACAAATCGACAAATCCACTGCTCGACGGGCTCCGGCCGTACGACCCGGAGAACCCACCCGGTGACGTCGCGACCACGACCACCGACGAGGGCGTGACGGTGCCGTTCGTCGTGCGTGTGGAGACCGGCTACCAGAACCGCGACCAGTATCGGATCGCCGTGCTCTGGCAGCCCGGCGAGCCGTGGCAGCGATGGCGCCCGCAGGAGCAGTGGAACAACAAGCTGTTCATCCCGCACGGCGGCAGCTGCGGGGTCGACCACGAGGTCGGCACCGCCCCGACCACCGACTACGCCGGCACCTTCGACCTCGGTATCCCGGTCGTCTCCGACGCCCTCGGCGACAGCCCGACCGTCGCGCTCGGCCGCGGCTTCGCGATGCTCTCGACCGCGCTGGCCAACACCGGCCACAACTGCACCGTGACCAGCGAGGCCGAGTCGCTGATGATGGCCAAGGAGCATCTCGTCGAGACGTACGGCGACCTGCGCTACACGATCGGCAGCGGCTGCTCCGGCGGGTCGATCGCACAGCAGACGATCGCCAACGCCTACCCGGGGATCTACCAGGGCCTGGTCGTGACCTGCTCCTACCCCGACTCGCTCTCGCCGGGCCTGCAGTTCTCCGACTACCACCTCCTCCGCAAGTACTTCGAGAGCTCCGGACGGCTCACCGACGGCAAGTTCTGGAACCCGCTGCAGTGGGCGGCGGTCGAGGGCCACCTGCTGCCGCTCAACGCGGTCACCGCTGACGAGGGGCTGTTCAAGCAAGCGGTCATGCCGACCCACCCGTGCGCCGGGATCAGCGACCAGGAGCGCTACCACCCCGCGACGAACCCCGGCGGCGTACGGTGCTCGATCATCGACGGCGCGATCAACGTCTTCGGCCCGCGGCCGGAGAGCGTGTGGACGGAGCAGGAGAAGCAGATCGGGCGTGGCTTCGCGGGCTCGCCGCTGGACAACACCGGCGTGCAGTACGGCCTCGAGGCGCTCCGGTCCGGGGCGATCACACCCGAGCAGTTCGTCGACCTCAACGAGAAGATCGGCGGACTCGACATCGACGTCCAGCCGCGGCCTCAGCGCTCCGTCGCCGACCCGGCGGCGCTCACCAACGCCTACCGCAGCGGCATGGTCAACACCGCCAGCAACCTGTCCGAGGTGGCGATCATCGACCACGGCGGGCCGGATCCGGGTCTCGCCCACGACGCCCGCTGGGCGTGGGCGATGCGCGACCGGCTGAGCCGGGAGCAGGGGCACGCGGACAACCAGGTGATCTGGTACGGGGTGACGCCTCTCATCGGCGATCCGAGCTACTCCAAGGAGGCGCTGCTCGCGATGGACCGGTGGCTGGCCTCGGTCGAGGCCGACGACCGCTCCGTGGCGCTGGCCGACAAGATCGTCCAGGACCGCCCCGGCGACCTGCACGACCGGTGCACCCAGACCCAGGGCGTCTCCAGCGAGGACGGCCTGTTCCTGCCGGTCGCCGACCCGCTCCTGGACGACCTGACGGGTGGCGCTCTCGACGGTCTGAACGGCGCCGTCAACCCGGTCCTGGATCCCGCGCTCAACCTCGTCGTCGACCCGGTCTCGGACCTGGTCTGCGGTCTCGGACCGGTCAGCGACCTGGTCAAGACCGACTTCGCGACCCCACGGATCGTGGCCGGCGACAACAACTACTCCGACAACGCCAAGTGCCACCTGAAGCCGCTGCGCCGCACCGACGACTACGGCGCGTTCGGCCTCAGCGACGCGCAGTGGTCGCGCCTCGTGGCGGTCTTTCCAGACGGGGTCTGCGACTACAGCAAGCCGGGTGTCGGGTTCACGAAGACGGAGCCTTGGCTCACCTACCAGGAGGCCGACGGATCGGTCGTCTACGGAGGTACGCCGCTGGGCCGGGCGCCGCAGTCGGCGCCGTTCGGTCGCGCGCACGACAATTGACCGGCAGCACGCGCCGGGTCGGCGCTAAGGTCACCGCCATGCCTTCCCCCGAGCCGACCTTCGTCCTCGTCCACGGCGCCTTCGCCAACTCGTTCTCGTTCGCACCGCTCCAGGCCGAGCTGGCGCTGCGCGGGTTCCGTTCGCTGGCGGTCGACCTGCCCGGCCACGGCTTCGGAGCGACGTTCCCCGCGGCCTACCAGGCGCCCCAGGACCTCGCCGCGCTGGCGTCCGCACCGGGCGGCATCAGGGGCGTCACCCTCGCCGACAACGTCGCTCACCTGGTCTCGGTGCTCGAGCGCGTGAAGGCGCACGGCCCCGTGGTCGTGGTCGCGCACAGCCGTGGCGGGATCACCCTGACCGCGGCCGCCAACGCCCGCCCGGACCTGATCGACCAGATGGTCTACGTGTCGGCCTGGGCCCCGGTGGAGCTCGATGCGGTTGCGTACAACGCGGAGCCGGAGATGGCCTCCTTCGACGCCTCCGCGCTGATCGGCGCGGCCGCCGCGAACCCCGCCGACGTCGGCCTGTTGCGCTGCAACTTCCGCACCGCCTCCACCGAGGTCCTCGCCGGCCTCAAGCACGCCTTCATGGCCGACGGCACCGACGACGAGTTCCGTACGTTCCTCAACACCTTCCAGCCCGACGAGAACCTCGACGCCGGTGGACCGGACGACCGCGCGCAGGCCTCGACGTGGGGCACCGTCCCCCGCGCCTACGTACGCCTCAGTGAGGACGTCAGCCTGCCGCCCGCCATGCAGGACCGGCTGATCCGCGAGGGCGACGCCCTCACCCCGGACAACCCGTACGCCGTCCACACCCTCGCCTCCAGCCACCTCCGCTGGCTCGTCCACCCCGCACCGGCCGCCGACCTCCTCGCGGAGATCGCCGCCGGCTGACCGGCCGCTCAGACGGGACTCACCACGGCACCGGCCCGTCGGCGTCGACGAACGTCCCCGACGGGGCGTCGTCGGCAAGGGTCGCGGCACGGTGGACGACCTCGGCGGCCTGGTCCGCCGTGGTGGGTGCGTTGTCCCGGTTGATCGGGGTCAGGTCGGTCTGCACGAATCCCGGACACACCGAGGTCACCTTGATGGGCGTATCGGCCAGCGCCTTGGCGAGCGCGATGGTCACGTTGTTCAGCGCGGCCTTGGAGGACTGGTAGGCCGGCACGACCATGCCGTAGTAGGGCGACTCCGGGTCGGTCTGGTCGGCGAGGGATGCCATCGTGGTCGTCACGTTCACGATGCGCCCCGCCTCGCTCTTCCGGATCAGCGGCAGGAACGCCTCCAGGACCGCGACCGCGCCGAGCAGGTTGGTCTCGTAGGTGGTGCGGAACATCTGCAGGTCGACGACCTCGGCCGGATCGGCGTTGGTCGCCTCCGGGAGGACGCCCGCGTTGTTGACCAGCACGTCGAGCCGACCGTACGTCGCCGCGACCTGGTCGGCGGCGCGATGCACGCTGTCCCTGTCGGTGACGTCCAGCTGGAGCGCGGACGCCGAGTGGCCCTCGCGGGTGAGCAGTTCGACAGCGGCATCGAGGTCTTCGGTGCGGCGCGCGGTCAAGATGACGTGTCCGCCGCTCCGGGCCAGACGGCGTGCGGTGGCCTCGCCGATCCCGCGGCTGGCTCCGGTGACAAGGGCGACCTTCATGGGCTTCCCATCGTTCGAGTTGGTTGTGTCATGAACCATTCAACGGGTCTCAGGCGCCGGTTTCCGGCGGTAATCGGACGTCGCAGGACACCCTCCGTCCACGGACTAGGTCATTTGTCCAGGACTCTTGACCCAGTGATCTCGGACCCTGCATCCTCCTGCTATGACAAGGGTCACGTGGAGGACGGCAGCGACTGCTGCGCTGGTGGCGGTCACCATCGCCGGACCTGCGACGGTGTCGCCGCCGTCGGGAAGGGCGAGCGCCGCGGCACCACAGACCGCCGAGAGGCCCGGCGACTTCCTCGTCGGCCGCGGCATCGCCGACGTCACGGGCGAGGTCGCCGAGGCCGGGATGATGGGCTACGCCGACCTCGGCCAGGTCAGCAGCGGCCTGCACATGCGCCAGCGCTCCCGGGCCTTCGTGATCGCCGACCCGCGGTCGGGCGAGCGCGTGGTCCACGTCCTCGCCGACGCCGGCATGATCTTCCAGAGCGTCCGCGACGCCGTGCTGGCGAAGCTCGAGCAGCGCTTCGGCGAGACCTACACCGAGCGCAACGTGATGCTGACCGCGACCCACACGCACGCGGCGCCCGGCGGCTTCTCGCACCACACCCTCTACAACATCACCACCCTGGGCTACCACGGCAAGACGTTCCGCGCGCTCGTCGACGGGATCGTCGCCTCGATCGAGCGGGCGGACGCCGACCTCGCCCCCGCCGGCCTGAGCGTGTCGACGAGCGAGCTGACCAATGCCAACGTGAACCGCTCGAAGACGGCCTTCGACCGCAACCCGGAGGCCGACAAGGCCCACTTCCCGGGCGGTGTCGACACCCGCAGCACCACCCTCCAGGTCCATCGTGACGGCGAGCTCGACGGGGTGATCAACTGGTTCCCGGTCCACGCGACGAGCATGTCGACCGACAACACCCTGGTCAGCCCCGACAACAAGGGCTACGCCGAGTACGCCTGGGAGCGGCTCGCCCGCGGTGTCGACTACGTCGAGGACAGCGACGACCCCGGGTTCGTCGCGTCGTTCGCGCAGACCAACTCCGGCGACATGTCGCCGAACCTCAACCTGCGCCCCTCCGACGGCCCGACCACCGACCAGTTCGAGAACACCCGGATCATCGGCACCAGGACGTACGACGCAGCCCGGCGCGGGCTCGACGACGACCGCGCGCTGGGTGGCGGAGTCGACTCCCGGATCGTCTACGTCGACCTGGCGAACACCGCGGTGCGTCCCGAGTTCACGCCCGACAGGAAGCCGCACACCACCTGCCCGGCCGCGCTCGGCGCGGCGTTCGCGGCAGGCAGCACCGAGGACGGGGGCGGCGGACTGCCGATCTTCAAGGAGGGCAAGGACGGCGGCAACCCGGCGGTGGCGGCGATCTCCGAGGCGCTCTACACGGCGAGCCCGGAACTGCGCGCCTGCCAGGGTTCGAAGGAGATCCTGCTCCCGGTGGGGGCGCTCGACATGGTGCAGCAGAAGCTGCCGGTCCAGCTGGTCCGGATCGGCGACCTCTACCTCGTCGGCGTCCCCGCCGAGGTGACCGTCGTCTCCGGCCTGCGGCTGCGGCAGGCGGTCGCCGAGGCGGTCGGCACCGACATCGACCACGTGCTCGTGCAGGGTTACGCCAACGCCTACGCGCACTACCTGACCACGCCGGAGGAGTACGACGCCAAGGAGTACGAGGGCGCCTCGACGCTCTTCGGACGCTACGAGCTTCCGGCGTTCATGCAGACCGCGGCCGACCTGGGCGCCGCTATGCGGGACGGGGTCGACGTCCCGCTCGGGGAGAAGGAGCGCGACCGCAGCGCCGAGCAGTTCCCCTCGCTCCAAGGCGCGGTGGTGGCCGACGCGCCGCCGCTCGGGAAGGGCTACGGCGACGTGCTGACCGCGCCGGCCGCGACGTACCGCCCGGGCGAGCAGGTGAGCGTCACCTTCGCCGGTGCGCATCCCAACAACGGACTGCACCACGGGGGCAGCTACCTCACGGTCGAGCGCCGGGTCTCGACAGGCTCGACCACCGAACCGCGCTGGGAGCGGATCGCCGACGACAGCGACTGGTCGACGAAGCTGCACTGGGAGCGCTACGGTATCGCCGCCTCGAAGGTGAGGATCACCTGGGACGTACCTGACGACGTGGCGTCCGGGAGCTATCGGATCCGCTACTTCGGCGATGCCCGCAGCCTGCTCGGGACCGTCCGATCGATCAGCGGCACCAGCCCGACGTTCTCGGTGGTGGGCCGATGAGGTCCGCAGCGGTGGGCGTCGCGGCGGTGTGCGCGGTCGCCGCCACGTTGCTGCCCGGCCCGGCGGCCTCGGCCGTGCCCCCACCGCCCGACCTGAGCATCCTGACCCACAACGTCGCGATGCTGCCGACGATCCTGGGCGGGAAGGCCAACGGCACCCGGGCGGACCTGTTCGCCGAGGCCGACCACCTGCGCGGGCACGACGTGGTGGTGCTCGAGGAGGCGTTCGACAACAAGCCGTCGGACACCCTCAAGTCCCGCCTGGCGAGCCAGTATCCCCACCAGACGCCCGTGCTCGGCCGCTCCCGGTCCGGCTGGGACGAGACCCTGGGGTCCTACTCGTCCCTGACCCCCGAGGACGGCGGCGTGACCATCCTGAGCACGTGGCCGATCACGCATCGGGTCCAGTACGTGTACGCCGACGGCTGCGGCGCCGACTGGTTCGCGAACAAGGGCTTCGTCTACGCCCGCCTCGACGTCGACGGCCGACCGGTGCACGTGGTCGGCACCCACGCCCAGGCCGAGGATCCCGCCTGCTTCGGCAGCGGCGCGGACGTCCGCGCCGAGCAGTTCGCCGAGCTCGACGGCTTCCTCGACGGGCTCGCGATCCCGGCCGACGAGCCGATCGTGATCGCCGGCGACCTCAACGTCGTCAAGGACTCCCCCGAGTACGCCACCATGCTGACCGCCCTCGACGCCACCGCCCCGGCCTTCGCCGGACATCCCTACAGCTGGGACCCGGAGACCAACCCGCTGGCGAGCTCGGGCGGGCGCGAGCAGCTCGACTACGTGCTGTTCCGGCGCGGGCACCCGCAACCTCGCGGCTGGACCAACACCACGCTGACGCCGACATCGCCGCCGTGGACCCACGACGGGACGACCTACACCGACTACGCCGACCACTACCCGGTCCTGGGAGGGACATCGTGACCTGGCAGAACTGGGCAGGCACCGAGCGGGTCACGCCCGCGCGCGTGATCGCACCCGCCACCACCGACGAGGTGGCGGCCGTCGTCAAGGAGGCCTCCCGCGACCGGCTGAAGGTCCGGATGGTCGGCTCGGGGCACTCGTTCACGGGCGCGGCCGTCGCGCCCGGCGTACAGCTGCGGCCGGACCGGCTCGACGGGATCCACGCCGTCGACCGCGAGTCGGGGCTGGTGACGGTCGACGCCGGCATCCCGCTGCACCGGCTCAACCCGATCCTGGCCGGACACGGGCTGGCGATGGAGATCCTCGGCGACATCGACCGGCAGACGCTGGCCGGGGCGATCTCGACCGGCACCCACGGCAGCGGTTCCGCGTTCGGCAGCATCTCGACGCAGGTACGCGCCCTCGAGCTGGTGCTCGCCGACGGGTCGGTCGTGCAGTGCTCGGCAGCCGAGCGGCCCGAGCTGTTCGAGGCCGCACGGGTCTCGTTCGGCGCGCTCGGCGTGATCACCAAGGTGACGCTGCAGTGCGTGCCGATGTACGCGCTGCGCGCCGTCGACGCGGCCGCGCCGCTGGAGGAGGTGCTCGACGGCGTCGACGACCTGGTGGCCGGCAACGACCACTTCGAGTTCTTCTGGTTCCCGCACACGACCACCGCGCTCACCCGGAAGTTCCAGCGGCTGCCCGGTGACACCGAGCTGCGCCCGATGAGCCGTTTCGTCCGCACCCTCGACGACAGGATCGTCACCAACATCGGCTTCGAGGCGATGCTGCGCGTGGGCACCCGCTACCCGCGCCTGGTCCCCGGGATCACCCGGTTCGTGACCAAGGCGATCTCCGCACGTGACTTCACCGACCTGGCTCCGAACGTGTTCGCCTCCGAGCGGGACGTACGTTTCCGGGAGGGTGAGTACTTCGTGCCGCGCGACGCCCTCGTGCCCGCGCTGCGCGAGCTGAAGCGGTGGGTCGACACCCACGACGAGGCGGTGTCGTTCCCCTTCGAGGTCCGGTTCGTACGCCACGACGACATCTGGCTCTCACCGGCCTACGAGCGGGACTCGGCCGTCGTCGCCTTCCACCAGTACCACCGGATGCCGCACGAGCGCTGGTTCGGCATCTGCGAGGAGGTGCTCGGCGCCGCCGGAGGCCGTCCACACTGGGGCAAGATGCACCGGCTCGACGCGGCCGGGCTGCGTGAGGTCTATCCGCGCTTCGACGACTTCGTCGCGCTCCGCGACCGGCTCGACCCCACCGGCATCTTCGCCAACCCCTACCTGGACCGTGTGCTCGGCCCGGCCCCGGAGGCCCAGCGATGAATCTGGCCCAGCGCTCCGGTCCCGTCCGCACGCCGTGGCCGGACCTGCTCGCCGCGACCGCGCACCTGGACCCGCCGTTCGCCGTCCTCGACGTGGCGGCGTTGCGCACCAACGCCCATCAGCTGGTCCGCCGTGCCGCCGGGAAGCCGATCCGGGTGGCCAGCAAGTCGATCCGGGTGCGCTCGGTGATCCGGGATGCCCTCGCGATCCCCGGGATGTCCGGCATCCTCGCCTACACCCTGCCCGAGGCGCTCTGGCTGGCCGAGGAGCACGAGGATGTCGTGGTCGGCTACCCGACCATGCACCGCGAAGCGCTCCGAAAGCTCGCAAAGGACGAGGAGCTCGCCTCCCGGATCACCCTGATGGTCGACAGCCCTCGGCATCTCGACCTGACCACCGAGGTCGTCGGACCGGACGGCCCGCCGATCCGGATCTGCCTGGAGCTGGACGTCTCGCTCCGGCTCGCGGGCGGCCGGCTCCACCTCGGCGCCCGCCGCTCCCCCGTGCACACGCCCGAGGACGCCGCCGCGCTGGCTCGCCAGGTGGTGGCCCACCCGCGCTTCCAGCTGGTCGGCCTGATGGGCTACGAGGGCCAGATCGCGGGCATCGGCGACAACCAGCCGAGCCTGAGCCGCTTCGCCGTCCGGGCGATGCAGCACCGGTCCGCCGCCGAGCTCGCCGAGCGTCGCGCGGCCGCGGTCGCCGCCGTACGCAGCGTGGCGCCGCTGGAGTTCGTCAACGGCGGCGGCACCGGCAGCCTCGAGCTCACCGCGGCCGAGCCCGCCGTCACCGAGGTCGCCGCCGGGTCCGGGCTCCTGGCACCGCGCCTGTTCGACTTCTACACCCGCTTCCACCCCCAGCCCGCGGCGTACTTCGTGCTGTCGGTCGTACGCCGCCCCTCACCGCAGCACGCCACGGTCCTCGGCGGCGGCTGGATCGCCTCCGGCGCCGCCGGCAAGGACCGGCTGCCGACGCCGGTGTGGCCGCAGGGGCTGTCGCTGGTCGACCGTGAGGGCGCCGGCGAGGTGCAGACGCCGCTGGTCGGCGACCGGGTCGACGACCTCGACATCGGTGACCACGTATGGTTCCGGCACACCAAGGCCGGCGAGCTGTCCGAGCACGTCGACGAGATGGTGCTCGTCGACGGCGACCGCATCGTCGACGTGGTGCCCACCTACCGCGGTGAGGGCAAGACCTTCCTCTGACTCGCGTCGGCCGTCAGGAGCCCTGCGCCACCAGCCCCAGCAGCTGCGTGGCGGCCAGGTCGATCGCCGCGCCGGCGGTCTCGGCGTCGCCCTCGTTGAGGTAGAGCAGGGTCATCCCGTCCACGATCGCGGTCAGGTAGCGCGCCAGGACGGCTTCGTCGACGGTCCAGGTCACCCCGGCGCTGGTGCCCAGCGACTCGATCACCTGGGTGTGCGCGTCGAGGTAGGTGCGGTACTGCTTGCGCGCGAACTCCGCCAGGGCGGGGTTGCGGGTCGCGTACTGCGTCAGCTCGTACGTCACCCGGTGCTCGTCGGGGTTGTCCAGCACGTGCTGCCAGTAGGAGGCCAGGCCGCCCCGCAGCTTCTCCTCCAGCGTTCCCGGGCCCTCGATGATCTCGAGCGCCGGCGCCAGGGTGTGGCTCGTGATCGTGGTGATCACCTGCTCCAGCAGCTCCTCCTTGGAACGGAAGCAGTAGTGGAAGGTGCCGAGCGACATGTCCGCCTCGGCGACGATCGACCGCGTCGTCGCCTGCGCCACGCCGTCGCGCGCCATCACCCGGATCGCGGCCTGCACCAGCAACCGTCGCCGCTCGTCTGCCGACACCCTCGCCACGCGACCAAGACTAACGTCCAAGTCGGCGGCCACGGCCACCCATCCCGCCGGCGGCGAAATCGTTATCCAGCGAGCGGTCGCACCTGGTTCACTGACCCGGTGGCATCCTCCCCCGGCTCCCTGTGGCACACCCTGATCCACCTCCGTGGCAACCCGCGCGCATGCGTGTGGACCGAGCCGATGTGGGGCCTGTCGATGGCACTGGTGCTGCCCTATCTCTCCGTCTTCATGCTCACGCTCGGCCTGCACGACGCGCAGATCGGCCTGCTGGCGACCGCCGGGATGATCTCGCAGGTGTTCTTCGGGCTCGCCGGCGGCATCATCACCGACCGGATGGGGCGCCGGCTGACCAACGCGGTCTTCGACGTGATCGCCTTCGTGATCCCGTGTCTGATCTGGGCATTCGCCCAGGACTTCTGGGCCTTCCTGGCCGCGTCGCTGCTCAACGGCGCGTTGCAAGTCACCGCGAACGCCTGGGACTGCCTGATGGTCGAGGACGCCGAGCGCGACCAGCTCACCGGCATCTACTCGCTGGTGCGGGTCGCGGCCGACTGCTCGGCACTCTTCGCCCCGATCGCCGCCTTCATGGTCGCGCAGTTCGGTCTGGAGCCGGCGGTGCGGGTGCTCTTCGTCAACGCCGCCGTGGTCATGCTGGCCAAGATCATCCTGCTGTACGCCGCCTCCACCGAGACCCGCCAGGGCCGCATCCGGATGGAGGAGACCCGGCACGAGAGTCTCTGGCGGCTCTTCGTCGGCTACCGCGAGGCCGCGAGGCTGCTGGGCCGCTCCCACGGCTCGCTCCTGGCGCTGGCCATCGCCGCCCTGGTCGCGGCGGTCACCCTCGTCAACGGAACCTTCTGGCAGGTCATGGTCAACCAACACCTGCATGTGCCCGACCCGGTGCTGCCGTTCTTCCCGATGGTGCGCTCCCTGCTGTCGGTGCTCTTCCTCTTCACCCTGATCCGCCGCCTGACCTCGGGCCACGACCTCAAGCAGGCGACCCTGTGGGGATTCGGCATCTACCTGGCCGGCCAGCTGGTCCTTGTCCTGATCCCGGCCGCCGAGGGTGACGCTGACGTCGTGACGTACGCGCTTCTGGGGGTGTGCCTCCTCCTCGACGGCTTCGGCGCCGGGATGCTCTTCATGCTCTCGGAGTCGCTCGTCGCGTTCCACGTCGACGAGGCCGAGCGGTCACGGGTGATGGCGCTGCAACGCACCGCGGTGATGCTCGCGGCCGCCCCGTTCGGCTGGATCTCCGGATGGCTCTCCGGGCTCGACCGCACCTACCCGTTCTGGCTGACCAGCGCACTGCTGGTGATCGGCGTGATCACCACCATCGCCTGGTGGTCCGGGCCGCACACCGAGCCGTCGGTCGAGACCGTGTCCGCGGATCGAGCCTGACCATGGAGACGGCCCACGCGGAACTGGCGTGCGGTCCTGGACGCCCTCGCGACCGAGTGGGGGGTACTCCAGCAACGTGGGCGCCCGGACCGCACTCGGAAGTGATAGCACGCATCCGGTGTCGAGTGTCACCAAACCCCGACATCTGGTAACCGATGTTCTCGTCCCTCCGGATCTGACTCAGGTCAGGGTGAAGGTGCTGGAGCGCCGTCCCACGGCGCCACCGCCGGTGAGCGCACCTCGATCGTGCTGGAGGTAGTCGCCACGATCCGTGGCCACCTGCAGCGAGATCCCACCCTTGACCGGGATCCGGCGGAAGCTGGCCTCGGCGGCGTACGCCGGTCCCGGCTCGACCGGGTCGATCCGGACCGCACCGCCGGCGACCCGGACGTACCGGTCGGGGAAGTTGACCGACTGCAGCGACTCCGAGCCGTCGCCCGCCAGGCCGGAGACGAAGCGGAACTGGCTGTCGGCGAGGTCTCTCGGGGCATGGTCCACCCGCAGGGCGTACTCGTAGTGGCGTACGAACGAGCCGGGTGCATCCAGCGGGGTGAGCCGGACGATCGGCCCGCCCTTGCCGACCGGGACCCCGAACATGGGCGTCCCGTCCTCGTGCCACACCACCTTCTGCACGCGCGCGTGCCGGTTCGGGTCGTAGAGGGGATCTCCGGTGATGTCGCGGTAGTCCCGGGCGTGGTAGACGAGGACGTCGGTCACGCCGTCCGCGGCGACCGTGAACGAGTTGTGCCCGGGGCCGTACTGCCCGGTCTGCTCGTTGGTCGTGAACACCGGTTCGGGGCTCTTGACCCACGACGCCGGGTCGAGCAGGTCGGCGTCCGCCGATGCCGTCAGCAGGCCCATGCAGTAACGCGAGTCGGTGGCGCTGGCCGAGAACGTCATGAAGACACGGCCGTTGCGGACCAGCACAGCAGGGCCCTCGTTGACCTTGTAGCCCTGCACCTCCCAGCTGCGGGTCGGGGTTGCGATCCGCGCCGGGAAGGTGCTGATCGCGAACGGCGAGCTCATCTCGGCGATGTAGAGGCTGGTGTTCACCGCGATCTCGGGCTCGCTCTGCGCCCAGACCAGGTAGCGGCGGCCGGCGTGCTCGAACGTGGTGGCGTCGAGGGCGAAGCTCTGCCACGGCGTGATGATCTGCTGCGGAGCGCCCCAACCCGCGGGGTCGCGGGGGTCGGCGAGAGTCGACTCCATGACGTACATCCGGATCCGGAAGACGTCGTCGGAGTCGCCGGCCGCGAAGTAGACGTACCAGCGGCCGTCGATGCGGTGCAGCTCCGGCGCCCAGATGTGGCCGCCCATCTTCCCGCTGGCGGGGCGGCGCCAGATCACCGACTCCGCCGCGGTGGCGAGGCCGGCGAGCGAGGCCGAGCCACGGAGCACCAGACGGTCGTACTCCGGCACGGAGCCGGTCAGGTAGTACATCCCGTCGACGGGCCGGGTGACGAACGGGTCGGCCCGGCGCTCGACGAGCGGGTTGAGGGTCGGCACTCCCCAGATCTCGGGGTCGCCGGGCATCGGTACGGGCGGTGCCGCGGCGGCAGGTGCGGCGTGGTTTGCGAGCGCGGCCGCTGCCCCGAGGCCGACCCCGGCCTGCAGGAGGTGGCGCCTGCTGAGGCCGGCCCGGAGACTGAGGTGGTTCAGGTGGTCGGACATGGCTGCTCCCCTACCGGGTCTGGATGCGGATGAAGGTCACGGAGTACGGCGCGAACGTGCGCGTGAAGGTGCTGTCGACGCCGCGGATGGTGCTGGTGACCGGCTTGACGGGCTGTGCCGTACGGGTGTTCTGGTCCTCCGGGTCGCCGCTGATGACGGTCATCTGCGCCCTGGAGGCGACCTTGACGCCGAGGTCGAGGCGGGTGAGCGCGGGCTCGGCCTGGGCGTTGACGACCTTGACGATCAGGTCGCCGGTCGCCTCGTCACGGGTGACCACCTGCGCGAACGGCTCGGTGACCTGGCCGTCGTCGAACTCCTGGAAGAGCTGGCCGTCGAGGAAGAGCCGGACGTGGGTGCCGCGGACCTCGATCCGTACGTCGTAGGTGCGGCCGGTCTCGACCGAGTGGCCCTCGCGGGCGACCAGGGTCTCCTTGCCGCCGTTGGTGGCCTTCTCGACGACGGTGCGGGTGTTGTTCCAGCCGCCGATGTTCCACCAGTAGAAGTTGCCGGAGTCCTTCACCCCGAACGCGATCAGGAAGCCCTCCGAGCCGGACAGCTTCTTGGCCCTGAGCTCGAGGTCGTAGTCGCTCGCGGTGATGTCCGCGGCCTTGACCAGGGTGTCCTGGGCGGTCGCGTCCGTCTGGGTGTAGGCGCCCTCGACGACCGACCAGGTTCCCCGGTTGGCCAGCGGGCTCCAGCCCTCGGCGTCCCCGTCCTCGAAGTCGTCGGCGAACAGCGCGGTCCCGTCAGGCGCGGTGACCGACACGTCGTCGTACGCCGCGGAGGTCGCCCAGGTGGAGAGGCCGACACCCCCGGTGATGGGTTGCGGCTGGATCACCTTGCCGGTCGCCTCGCTGGGCACGACCCGGTCACCGACGTTGTTCATGAACAGCTTCTGGACCTCGTAGCTCGCAGAGCTCCAGGACTGGTCGTTGTCGAACCAGATCATGTCCGGTCGCCACTGAACGTGATCGACGTTGGCCAGCAGCGGGGCGTAGGAGGCGAGCTGCACGACGTCGGCGTTGCGCTCGAGCCCGGTCATGTACGCCGCCTCGGACAGCGCGTTGAAGAGCTTGTTGTCCCGGGAGGCGTACTCGCCGAGGAAGACCTTCGGTCCGTTGCGGTCGTAGCTGTCGTAACGGTCGTTGTTCTGCAGGAACCAGGTCGGGGAGTTGTAGTAGTGCTCGTCGACCATGTCGACGCCGGCGGCCCGGTTCTGCGCCCAGTGCTGGTCGAAGAGCGCGCCTTCGTCGTCGGGGCCGGAGTTGCTGATGATCGTGATCTCCGGGTGGCTCGCCTCGATGGCCGCACGGAACTTCTCGAACCGTTCGAAGAACTCCGTCGGCAGGTTCTCCTCGTTGCCGACGCCGAGGTGGGTGAGGCCGAACGGCTCCGGGTGCCCCATCTCCGCGCGCAGGCCGCCCCACTCGGAGTCGACCGGGCCGTTGGCGAACTCGATGAGGTCGAGAGTGTCCTGGATGTGGCGCTGCAGCAGGGCCTCGTCGTCGGTGGCCCGGTTCTGGCCGCAGCCCGTGACCAGCGCCGGCACGACCGGCAGCGGCATCGCCCCGATGTCCTCGGCGAACTGGAAGTACTCGTAGTAGCCCAGTCCGTAGGACTGGTTGTAACCCCAGAAGTTGGCGTTCGTCGCCCGCTCCTCGACCGGGCCGACGGTGTCCTTCCACTGGTAGGACCGGGCGCGCTGCCAGCCGGAGGCGGCGTCGTAGCCGGCCATGCTGCCGGTGTTGACGAGGCAGCCGCCCGGGAAGCGCACGAACTCCGGCTTCAGCGCCGCGATCTTCTCGGCGAGGTCCTTGCGCAGCCCGTTCTCGCGGCCCATGAAGGTGTCCTCGGGCATCAGCGAGACCATGTCGAGGCGGAGGGTGCCGACGCCCTCCCCCTGCAGCCACAGGCGTGCGGAGTCGGTCGTGGCGCTCGCGGTGAAGGTCCCGGCGTACTTCTTCCAGGTGTCGCCGTTCACCTGGAGACGGACCGGATCGGCGTACGTCGTGGCGCCGGCCTCGTCGCGCAGCGACACGGTCAGCGGCGTACCGCCGGCGGTGTCCGAACGTGCCCAGACCGAGAAGTCGTAGCTCTTGCCGGCCTCGAGCGCGACGCCGTTGTTCCAGCCGCTGTTGGAGACGCCGTACGTGCCGCCGGCGGTGTTGGCCAGGGAGAGCTGCAGGTAGGTGCGGTTGCGCTCGTTGAGCCGGGAGCCGTCGTCGACGGGGGTGGCGGTGCCGGTGCCTCCGCCCTCGCCTCGCGGGGTCCAGGCGGTCATCCCGGTGTAGGAGCGGTTGTCGGCCGGCAAGAACTCGAAGGACCGGTTCCGCACCAGCTCGGCGTAGAGGCCACCGTCGGCCGCGTAGTTGATGTCCTCGAAGAAGACGCCGTACATCGTGTCGCTGATCTCCGGGCCGGACCGACCGGCATGGGCCGTGATCGTGTAGTCGGGATCGGGGTCAGCGGCTCGCCGGTCGGCGCCGAGGCTGGGCGCGGCGTAGGCCAGGGGCAGTGCGAGGACGGTGGCGGCGGACAGGACGGTCAGCAGACGGATTCTGTGCACGATGTCTCCTCAGAACACGCGGTAGGCGGTGCGGATGCGGTCCAGCTCGGCCTTGGTCACCGGGAGAACGGTCCCGTGGCGGGGGCGGCTGGGGAGCTGGTAGTCGCTGGAGATCGAGAAGTTGCCTGACTCCAGGTCGGTGGTCTCGAACGGCACGTACCCGCGGCCGCCGAACTCGTCGATGAACAGGTACCACTTGTCCTCGGTGTTGGACTTGAAGATCGTCGGCCCCTCCCCCCGGTCGATGCCCGGGTTGTCGGCCGTGGCCTTGCCGATGCACTCGGCGACGAAGCTCCAGTCCAGGTCGAGCAACGAGGTGGCCTTCTCCTCGACGATGAACTTGCTGCAGGGCGTGGTGGAGGTGTTGTTCCGCTCGTCCTTGGTGAACCGGTAGTAGGTCCCCTCGTGCTCGACGACGGTGGAGTCGATCACCGAGTAGCCCGGGTCGATCCACACCTGGGGCTCGCTGAAGGTCCGGAAGTCCCTGGTGGTGACGTAGACCATCCGGTTGTGCGTGTTACCGGCATGCTCGGGGTCGGACTCGTCGTAGAGCTTCGAGGCCCAGAAGACGACGTACGCACCGATCCCCTCGTCGTAGTAGGCCTCGGGCGCCCAGGTGTTCCCGGCCTGGGGTGAGGACACGCGGACGTGTCGCTGCTCGGACCAGTTCACCAGGTCCGTGGACTCCCAGATCTCGATGTAGCGGCTCCCGCGCCGTTGGGCGGCGTCCCAGTCGCCGTTGCCGTAGATCTTGAGGTCGGTGGCGATCAGGTAGAACTTGTCGCCTTCCGGGGAGCGGATGATGAACGGGTCGCGTACGCCCTTGTCGCCGTGCTGCGACTGCAGGATCGGCTGGCCGCCGTTGAGCTCGTCCCAGTGGAGCGGGTCGTTGCCCATGCTTGCGGCGAGGTAGACCTGCTCCCCGTCGGCCGTCCCCTCGCCCGTGAAGTAGGCGAAGGTGTAGCCCTCGAGCGGCTCCTCCTTCGGCAGCGGCAGCACGGTCAGCCGGAACTGCCGCTTGTCCTTGACCTTGCCGAGGCTCACCGTGGCGTTGAGTGCCAGGCGGACGGCCTTCTCGCCGTAGGCCGGCCGGTCGACCTCGCCGGTCGGGGTCACGACGGCGGGCTCGCTGGAGGTCCAGCTGACGGTCGTGCCGTGCAGTCCCTGGGTCGGCAGGGTGATGTTGCCGCGGATCTCATCGGCGTCCCAGACCCGGAGCGCGGCTGCGGCGCGAGCGACCTTCTCCTCGTCGCTGATGTCGGCCGGCACCTTGATGGTGAACGTCTCGGACTCGGCGGCGTCGCCGTGGGTCGCCGTGGCGGTGAGCGTCACGGTGGCGTCGGGGCTGCCGTACGGCGGGCGGGTGACGTCGCCGGTCGCGGAGACGACTTCTGGGTCGGTGGTGGCCCAGGTGAAAGTGGAGCCGTTCGGACCGCCGCTCGCGAGCGAGAGGTCGCTGACGACGCGGGACGTGTCGCCCAGGTCGAGCCAGGCCAGGTCACGCGCGACGCGCTCCTCGTCGGTGACGTAGCCCAGATCGTGAACCTCTGTCGCGGTCAGCGCGTGGTCGTAGATCCGGAAGTCGCGCACCTGACCCTTCAGATAGCGGTCAGCGCTGTAGACGGATCGGCCGAGGTAGTTCGCCGTGGTGACCCCGTTGCCGATCTGACCGGGCGTGATGGTCACGTCGGTGCGGCGAGCGACCTCGACACCGTCCTCGTAGAGCACCGCGGTGCCGTCCGCGAGCGTGTAGCTGATGGTCTTCCAGGTGTCCCGGGCGAGGTTCCGACCCGCCGTGACCGTCTGCTCGGTGCTCCAGTTGCCGGTGGCGATCGACGTCCGATAGGCGTTGCCGGTCGTGAACAGGTAACCGTTGCCCGAGCCGTCGGCGCCGGTGTTGCCGAGGCCCCAGATGAAGTACGGGGTGGCCTGGTCCGCGGCGATCTTCACCTCGAGCGAGACGGTGATCGCCGTCAGGCCGGTCATCACGTCGTTCGGCAGCCTGACGTGCCCGTTGGTGCCGCCGAGGGAGAGCCCCTCTCCGCCGAGCCAGGTCGTGTCGCCGGCGACCGTGCCGTTGCGGCCGGCGCCCGACGCGTCGACGACCGTGGTGCCGCTGGTCTGGTCGAGGGGGTAATGGACCACGAGCCCTACGTCGCTCGCGCCGTGCGCCGGGGTGGTGGGCACCAGGCCGGCCAGGATCAACGGGAACGAGGCAAGTGCCGTCAGGGTGCGCGCGAGATACCTCCGGCGCGGGTTGTGTGCGGTCGGGTTCGACTGGTCCATCGGCGCGCTCCAGGGTCAGCTGTGGGCGGGGGCACCCAGGTGATGTGACCTCCATCACGTGAATGTGAGCGCTAACATAAGCAGGGCGGCTGCGCGGTCGTCAAGAGTCATGAGGCGTCTGATGGAACGGTGGGCCCTACCCCGCGGAGGGCACGACACGAGGAAACCCCCGCCACTCCTGCCGAGATCCGGCTGGTGGGACGGGGGTTCTTGTCGGAGCCGCCTGTCGGAATCGAACCGACGACCTTCTCATTACGAGTGAGACGCTCTGCCGACTGAGCTAAGGCGGCGCACCGTCATCCGTTACCGCATGTAGCGGGTCTGGTTGAGCGGACCGGATGAGTGTACCGAGACTGCGCGCTCGACACTAAAACGGTGCGCCTCGACGTGCTCGTCGATGGTCGTGCGGGTGGGCTTCCCCTTGCCGATCAGGCGGCCCAGGCGGCGAACGCCGTGCTTCATTACTGCTCTACTCCCCTAGGAACATGAATCAACCACCGACTGCGGACACAGTGGTGGTGATTCAATGATGACCGTCGGCGACTCATAGAGGTAGACGATCTTTCCTTGAAAAGACATAGGATGTCTCTATGCTGTCGCTGCATCAGCTCCGCGTGTTCCTCGCGGTCTACGAGCATGGCTCGCTGACCGCGGCGGCCGATGAGCTCGGCTATGCGCAGCCGTCGATCTCGGAGCAGGTCAGAGGCCTGGAGCGTACGCTCGGCGTCCAGCTCTTCCGGCGCGTCGGACGGGGCGTGGTGCCGACCGCGGTCGCCGACGAGCTGAGGCCGCACGCGGAGCGTACGGTCGCCGCCGCCGAGGACGCGCGCAAGGCCGTCCAGGCGGTGAAGCAATTCGAGACCGGGACCATCCGGTTCGGGATGTTCGGGATCGCGCGGCTCTACGGCGGAGCCGGGCTGGTGGCCGACGTCCTCGACCGCTATCCGGGCGTACGCGTCGAGCTGATCGGGCAGAACTCCACCGAGGTCCAGGACGACCTGCGACGCGGCCGGCTCGAGGCGGCGATGCTGCTGGTCGGCAGCGTCTCCGGCCCTGGGCTGAAGGTCACGCCGGTGGCCCGCGACGAGCTCGTCTACATCTCGGCCGATCCCGCGCACCTGGCCACGCCGGTCACGCCTCACCGGCTCTCGCTGGCGACGCTGGTGATGGCCGACACCACCTGGAGCTCGGAGGACCCCACCCGGGTCACGATCCGCAACCTGCTCCACGAGACGGGGCGCAACCCACCGAGCCGGGTCGAGGTCGAGGACATCGAGACGGCCGTCGAGCTGGTCGGGATGGGCTACGCCGACAGCGTCATCGCCAAGGGAGCAGCCGAGCAGCTGCTCCCCCGGCTGGCGCCGAAGGCAGGGTGGGTGTCGCTGCGGCCCCGGACGTACGACACCTTCGCCATCGTCCACCGCACCGACGCCACCCTCTCCCCCGCCGCCACGCTGATGATCGAGCTGGCCACGAAGCGGATTCAGGCGATCGCGGACCCGGTCCATCGGCGGTAGGTGTTCCTTGGTCAAGGTACCTGCTCACTCGCAGCCGTAGCCGTCGTTGTCGCGGTCGTTGGCCGAGGTGGCTTGGTGACCCTTCTTCTCGAGGTGAAAATTCGAGAACGATCCTCTGGGTCGAGAGACTCGCCGGCCGGGCACGACGAGAACAATCCCCACTTCGGGTACATGCGGGGAAACAACAGACAAGCGCATGTCGAGACGTCACGGGCGTCGCTCGAATTGGCAGCGGACTGACCACTCGAGCGGCGCGGGTGACGTCTCGACCGACGTACGTGACGGCTCGGCCTACGGGGTCAGCACTCCAGGCCGTCGTCGGGGACCTTGCCATCGACCAGGTAGTCGTCGATGGCGTCGTCGACGCAGCCGTTGCCCTGCATGTAGCCGGTGTGGCCGTCGCCGTCGCGGGAGACGAGTACGCCAGCGTCGAGGGCCTCGGCGAGGTCCTCGGCCCACTCGTAGGGAGTGGCCGGGTCACGGGTGGTGCCGACGACGACGATCGGGTTGGAACCCTCGGCGTCGATCTCCGGCTCGGGCTCGGTGGCCTTGAACTTCTCGGCGGCGCAGCCGTTGAGCATCCAGGCGAGGGCGGCACCGAAGGTCGGAGCGGCCTTCTCGAAGGCGGGCAGCTGCTTGCGTACGTCCTCCGGGCTGAGGCCGGAGGAGTCGTCGAGGCAGTTGATCGCCCAGTTGGCCTCCATCGTGTTGTTCAGGTAGCCACCCTCTGGGTCACGGCCCGCGTAGTTGTCCGACAGGCTCATCAGCTGGGACCCGTCGCCCTTCAGCGCCGCCTCGAGGGCGTCGGTGAGGTAGGGCCAGTAGGACTCGACGTAGAGCGGGGTGATCAGGCCGTAGAGGGCGTTGCCCGCGGTCAGCTCACGGTCGCCGGCGGGCAGCGGCTCGGCGTCGATGTCGGCCATCAGCTTCTGGACGCGCTCGACGCCGTCGTCGACGGTGTCGCCGAGGAAGCAGCTGCTCTCGTCGACGCAGTTCTCGACGTAGGAGCGGAGCGCGACCTCGAAACCCTTCGCCTGGGCGAGGTTGGCGTCGAGCACGCTCAGGCCCGGGGCGATCGCGCCGTCGAGCACGAACCGGCCGACCCGGTCGGGGTAGAGCTCGGCGTAGGTCGAGCCGAGCTGGGTGCCGTAGGAGGCACCGAAGTAGTCGAGCTGGTCCTCACCCAGCGCAGCCCGGAGCACGTCCATGTCCCGGGCCGCCTCGACGGTGCTGACGTGGGCGGAGATGCCGTCCTTCTGAGCGGCGCAGCCGTTGGCCATCTGGACGCCGCTGTCGACGTAGGCCTTCTCCTCGGCGGGGGTGTCCGGGTCGGGGTCGACCGCGACGTAGGCGTCGAGCGCCTCGTCGTCGAGGCAGTCGACCGCGGTGCTCTGACCGACACCGCGCGGGTCGAAGCCGACGATGTCGTAGGAGTCTCGGACCGCGGGACTGAAGGACTGGTTGTTGTAGAGCGCGTAGTCGATGCCGGACCCGCCGGGACCGCCCGGGTTGATCGCCAGCGAGCCGATCTTCTTCTCGTTGGCCGGGTCCTTGATGACCGCGACGTCGATGGTGCGGCCGGTCGGGTCGGAGTAGTCGAGCGGGACCTCGAGGGTCGCGCACTGGAAGGCGCCGTTGCACTTCTTCCAGTCCAGCTTCTGACTGTAGAAGGTCTGCAACCCTTCCGCGGGGGCCGCGGTCGCCTCGGCGCTCGGACTGACCCGGTCGGCATCCGGGGTGCCGCCACCGCCTCCACAGCCCGTCAGGGCGAGCGCGGACATCACGACGAGAGCGGCTTTGCGGTTCACTGATCTCCTCCGGGCGGCAGCAGCGCCACCATCATGGCTTCCAGCACCAACTGGGGCTGGACGTTGAACTCCAGCAGCTGCTCACGGGCCTCGAAGACGGCGCCGATGCGCTGCAGGTTGAGCTCGGGTGTCGAGGACGCGACGATCTGCTCGACCTCGCGTCGGTGCTCCTCGTTGACCAGCGTCACCGGTGCACCGGCGGCGAGAGTGATCGCATCGCGATAGACGGAGACCAGGTCCATCAGCCCACGGTCGATCACGTCACGGTGGCGGCGGGTCGCACGGCGCTTCTGGTCCTTCTCAAGCGCGGCCAGTGCCGGTCCGTATTCCCGCGGCCGGCGGCCCCGTTCGACCACGCCGTAGCCGGCGTCGAGGTCGGCCTTCTCCCGGGCGTCGAGATCGGCGGTGACCGCGTCGGCCTCCTCCTTCGAGACCGCGGCCAGCTCGCCGGCGGCCCGGAGCGCGTCGGCCAGGCTCCTCAGCTTGGCCGGGTAGGCGACGACCTGCTCACGGCGGCGCCGGGTGTCGTCGTCGCGGGCCAGCGCCTTGGCGCGACCGATGTGTCCCTGGCTCGCGCGCGCCGCATAGGCCGCTCTTGCCTCGTCGACTCCGAGGGTGCGCTGCAGGAAGGCGGTGACGTCGGGCGCGGTCGGGGTGGTCAGCGTGACCAGGCGGCACCTGGAACGGATGGTCGGGAGGACGTCCTCGACCGTCGGCGCACAGAGCATCCACACCGTGCGGGCGCCGGGCTCCTCGACCGCCTTGAGCAGGGCGTTGTTCGCCTGCTCGGTGAGCCGGTCGGCGTCCTCGATGATCAGGATCTGCCAACGGCTTCCGGCCGGGGTCAGGGCGGACTGGCGGACCAGGTCGCGGATCTCGTCGACCCCGAGGGTCAGCTTCTCGGTGCGGACCAGGTTGACGTCGGCGTGGCTGCCGGTGAGCACGGTGTGGCACTCGTGGCACTGGCCGCAGCCGCCGTTGGGACACTGGAGCGCGGCGGCGAAGGCGATCGCGGCATTGGACCGTCCCGAGCCCGGCGGCCCGGTGAAGAGCCACGACTGGGTCATGCCGTGTCCGGCGGCGGCGGTCTGCAACGTGGGAATGACGTGGCGCTGGCCGACCAGGTTGTCCCAGACGGAGGTGGTGGCGACGTTCATACCGTCACCGCCTGGGCGAGAAGAGGCTCGAGCCGCGCCAGCACCGCGGCGTGGATCTCCTCGACCGGGGCACGGGCGTCCAGCACCAGATAGTGCTCGGGGTTGCGCTCCGCGAGCGCGACGAACGCCGCGCGCACCCGCTGGTGGAACTCGGCCGACTCCTGCTCCATCCGATCGCGCTCCGCGAACCGGGTGAACCCCGCCGTCGGGTCCAGGTCGAGCAGCACGGTCAGGTGGGGGCGCAGGTCGGCGGTCGCCCACCGCGCCACCTCCTCGAGCTGTGCGGCGTCCAGCACCCGGCCGGCGCCCTGGTAGGCGAGCATCGAGTCGACGTAGCGGTCGGTGATCACCACCTCGCCCCGCTCCAGCGCCGGCCGGACCATCGACTCGATGTGCTCGGCCTTGTCGGCGGCGAACAGGAGCGCCTCGGTGCGGTCGTCGAGATCACCGGTCTCCGGGGACAGCACGATGCGGCGTACGTCCTTTCCCACCGCCGTGTCCCCCGGCTCGAAGGTCAGCAGGACTCGGTGGCCGCGGGCGGTCAACGCCTCGTGGAGCAGCCGCGACTGGGTCGACTTGCCCGAGCCCTCGCCGCCCTCGAAACACACGAAGACGCCGTGCTCTGCATAGACACCCGGAAACTTCACGCAGCCACCTCCGTAGCGCAAGCGCCAGAATACGGACGCGGCTGCGTGATGACTCCATGGTTCACTCGCTGACGCTCGTTCACGAGCCCAACCTACGGGGTGGGACCGACAAGCCCGAGGTACGCCGCCCGCGGGTGCGGCGATTGAGGCTGTCGAAGGCGGCAGCACCAGGTTAAGGTTCGGGTCGTCCTCACGCTGACCCAAGGAGTTTTCCGGTGATCTACGTCCTGATCGTCCTGCTGTTGGCCGCGCTCGCGGTCGCGGCTTATCTGCTCTGGAAGAGCAGGCAGCAGCCGACGGCGCAGCGGGAGCCCGACGACTTCATCGGCGACCAGCACAAGCATGCCTCCGACCAGCTGCGCCAGGTGCGCAACGGTGACGTCGTCGAATACCTCGGCCACAACTGGTTCGTCCGCGGGCGGATCGACTTCGACGAGCACGGCTACCGCTGGACCGAGCACATGCTCGACGACGCCGAGGGCAAGAAGTGGCTCTCGATCGAGGACGACGAGAGCTTCGAGGTCTCGCTGTGGCACGCGATCCCGCTCGGCGACATCGAGCAGGGCACCGTCGGTGACCGCGACGTCATCGTCGGTGGCGTCGCCTACCGGCTGCAGGAGAAGGGCTCGGCGGCCTTCACCGCCACCGGCGCGACCGGCACGGCGCCGTCGGGCACGGCCGAGTACGCCGACTACAAGTCGGTCGACGGCAAGCTGCTCGGCTTCGAGAAGTGGGGCAGCAACTGGGAGCCCTCCCTCGGCGAGGTGCTGCAGCCGTTCGAGCTGACCGTCTACCCCTCCACCGACCGGCCCGCGACCCTGGACGACGAGTGACGCTCCTCGACGTCCCGTTCGCGGACGTACGCGGAGACACCCTGCGCTGGACCCTCGCACCGGTCGCCTGCACTCCCCTGGCTTCTCGTTCGGTGCACCTCGGGGACGGCCTGACCGTCACGCTGAGCGTCCTGGGCGCCAGCCACCAGGTCGTCGTACGCCGCCACGACCGCCCGCTCCTGCACGAGACCGTCGCGTGCGGGATCGCCGAGGCCACGTTCCTTCCCGCGGCGCACGCGGAGGGTGGGTACAGCCTCGGTTCACACGTCGCCAGGCTGGATCCCGACGAGCTCGCCGAGCGGGCATCAGAGCTCGTGGAGCGGCTGGAGGGACGTACGGACGCCGTGGTCGCGCACTTCCCGGGCGACCCACACGCGGTGACCGCGTTGGCGCTCGACGAGCTCGGCGAGCAGCAGATCTCGTGGAGCACCTGGCACACCTACCCACAGACCGGCGAGATCGTCGCCACCGTCACCAGCTACCGGCCCGAGGAGGGCGCAAGTGTCTGAATCGAACGGCCCGAACCGCAAGCTGATCGGATGGGCGATCGTCGCGGTGTGCGTCGTGCTCGCCATCATCATCGCCATCGCCGTGTCGGGCGACGGGAACAGCCCCGAGAAGTACCTGCGCAAGAACTTCGACCACGTCAGCGGCTCCGACCCCGACAGCGATGCCGGCATCGTCTTCGAGGACGACGGCTCGGTGTCCTCGGTCGCCAACCAGATCGCGAGCGGCACCGACGCCGACGAGAACCGGGCCGAGGGCTCCAGCCACTACCTGCGCTACGACGACGACTGGCTGGTGGTCGTGGAGCCGCGTACGCCGTCGGGATCGACGATCACCCTCTACGAGTACGACCGCGGCTACCGGCACCACAGCACCGTGATCGGCCTGTGGGGCTGGAACAGCTACTACGGCCGCAACAGCAGTGGCGGCAGCAGCGGTGATTCCTTCCGCGGCGGCGGCAGCGGATTCGGCAAGTGACCACCTCAGACCTGGAGATGAATCGATGACTGACCTCATGAGCGGACTGCTGTCCACCGTCGCCTTCGCCGCCCTCGGGCTGGTTCTGCTGGTGATCGGCTTCTACGTGATCGACCTGCTGACGCCCGGCAAGCTGGGCCAGCTGATCTTCGTGGAGCACCGCCGCGACCCCGCGCTGCTGCTCGGCTCCTCGGTCGTGGCGATCGCCACGATCGTGGCCACCTCGATCTACACCGCGGAGGCGGACACCCTCCAGGGCCTCGCCGAGACCGCTGCGTACGGGCTCGTCGGGATCGCGCTGCTCGCGGTCGCGTTCGTGATCCTCGACCTGCTCACCCCGGGCCGGCTCGGCGAGCTGATGACCGACGACAAGGACGACCCGGCGATCTGGGTCGCGGTCGCGGTGCAGCTGTCCGTCGGCGTGATCGTGGCGGCCTCGATCACGTGAGTCTGTCGCTCCCTTCGTTGCCTGCGCTGCCCGCGGGACGAGCGGCCCGGCTGCTCGTCCTCGCGGCGGTGTTCGTCTGCGCGGCGTGCGGGCTGGTCTACGAGCTCGCCCTGGTGACGCTGGGAAGCTATCTGCTCGGCAACTCGATCGCGCAGACGTCGCTGGTGATCGCGGTGTCGATGTTCGCGATGGGCGTCGGCGCCGTGCTCGCCAAGCCGCTCACCGCGCGGCCGCTGCGAGCGTTCGTGGCCGTGGAGATCGCGCTCGCCGCGGTCGGCGGCGCCTCGGTGCCGGCCCTGTACGCCTCGTTCGCGTGGCTGCATCTCTACACACCGATGATGCTGCTGGTGACGTTCCTGATCGGTGCCCTGGTGGGTGCCGAGATCCCGCTGCTGATGGAGCTCCTCCAGCGGCTGCGGCGGCAGCAGGCCTCGCTGGCGGTCGCCGACATCAACGCGGTCGACTACGTGGGGGCGCTGATCGGCGGACTGGCGTTCCCGTTCGTGCTGCTCCCGACCCTGGGGCTGCTGGTGGGCACCGTGGCCACCGCTGCCCTGAACGTGCTCGCCGCCTGGACGGTCGGGGTCGCGCTCGCCGGGACCCGGCAGCGTCGAGGGGTCGTCACGGCCGTCTGCGGCGCTCTCGCCGTCGCGCTCGGCGCCACAGCGGTGATGGCCGACTCCTTCGAGCTCAGCGCCCGCCAGGCGCTCTACCGCGACCCGATCATCCACGCCGAGCGCTCGGACTACCAGGAGATCGTGGTGACCCGGGGCGCTCCGTTCGGGCCGGAGTTCGACGACGTACGCCTCTTCCTCGACGGTGACCTGCAGTTCTCGTCCCTGGACGAGTATCGCTATCACGAGATGCTCGTCCATCCGGCGATGAACGGACCCCACCAGCGGGTGCTGATCCTCGGCGGCGGTGACGGGCTCGCGGCACGCGAGGTGCTGCGCTACCGGTCGGTGTCGTCGGTGACGCTGGTCGATCTCGACCCGGCGGTGGTGTCGCTGGCGCGCTCCTACGATCCGGTCTCGTCGCTGACGTCGGGGTCGTTGGAGGACCCCCGACTGACGTACGTCGCCGACGACGCGTTCTCCTGGGTCCGGGACTACTCGGGGGCGCCGTTCGACGTGGTCGTCGCCGACTTCCCGGACCCCGACTCGACCGCGCTGGCCAAGCTCTACTCGGTCGAGAACTACAGCATGATCGCGCGGCTGCTGGCTCCGGCGGGGCGGCTGGTCGTGCAGTCGGGCAGCCCGTTCTTCGCGCCGGACGCCTTCTGGTCCGTACGGCACACCCTCGCCGAGGCCGGCTACCGGACCACGCCCTACCAGGCGGACGTGCCCTCCTTCGGCAACTGGGGCTACGTCCTCGCCTCCCGCGACGGGTCGGCCCCCGAGCTCGCCCTCGACGACGAGGCGCCGGGCGGACTCCGCTACGCCAGCGACGCCGTGCTCGCGGCGGCCTCGTCGTTCCCGCCGGACCGCGCCGAGCGACCGACCTCGGTGACGACGATACTGGACCCGGCGATCCTCGACTACGCCCGGCAAGGGTGGGTGGGCTACTGATGTACTTCCTCATCCGACTCGTCCGGCGCACCTCGCGACACTCCGCCTGGGTGCTCCCGCTCGCGATCATCGGTTTCGTCTTCGTCACCGGCTGGATCGCGATGGCGCTGGCCCAGCCGGGCAGCGACATCGTGCACCCCGCCAACTACTGGTGGTGGTTCCTGGTCACCGCGACCACCGTCGGCTACGGCGACTTCTTCCCCGAGACGACCGGCGGCCGGTTCGTCGGGGCGTACGTCGTCTTCGGCTCCATCACCACCCTCGCCATCTTGTTCAGCCGGATCTCGGCAATCATCGAGAACGCCAAAGGACGCCGCATGCGTGGAGAGATCTCTTTCAGCGGACGAAGCCACATCGTGCTGCTCGGCTACACCGCCGGGCGCACCGAACGGCTCCTGGCCGAGCTGCTCTCCGAGCCTGAACGGGAGGTCGTGCTCGCGACCTGGGAGGACCAGCTCTCCGAGCACCCGCTGGCCGGGGAGGAACGCCTTCATTTCGTACGCGGCGACCTCACCGACCTCTCCGTGCTCGGCCGGACGGGGCTGTCCGGCGCGCACAGCGTGCTGATCGACGCGCGTGACGACAACGAGGCGGTCACGCTCACCGTCGCCGCCCACACCTCCGCTCCTTCGGTGCACACCATCGTGGCGCTGCGTGACCTGCGGGTGCAGCGCACGATCTTCCGCATCGACACCACCGTCCACTGCGTCCAGTGGCACAACACCCAGCTGATCGCCGAGGAGCTCAGCGACCCCGGGATCGCCGAGGTCTACCAGGAGCTCGCCACCGCAGGCGGCAAGGGCACCTACTCGCTCATCGTGCCTTCCGGTGCTGCGTCTGCGACCGTCGAGGTCTGGCAGGGGGCACTCGGCCGTGGGCACGGTGCCACGCTCCTGGCCGTCCGGACGCTCGACGGCATCCAGGTCAGCCCGCCGTGGGACCTCCCCGTCACCCCCGGCGCCCGGGTCTTCTACATCGCCTCCGACCGGCTGGACTACGACGAGGTCGCCGGGGCGCTCGGCTGACGGGACCTCGCGATGGACTGTTACAACTGCCGCAACAGCGCCCTCGAGTCGCTGCCGCTGCGCGAATCGATCGTCCGTACGCAGCACTGGCGGGTCGGCCACGCCTTCAACGTCACACTTCCCGGCCGGTTGGTTCTCGCGCCGCTCCGGCACGTCACCGCGCTCGACGAACTGCCCGCCGACGCGCACGCCGAGCTCGGCACCCTGCTCGGCTCGCTGTCTGGAGCGCTGCGTGCCGTGACCGGGTGTGTGAAAACGTACGTCATGCAATTCTCTGAAGCCGAAGGCTACGAGCACCTGCACGTGCACCTGGTGCCGCGGATGGCAGACCAGCCGGTCGACCTCAAAGGCCCGAACGTGTTCGGCTACCTCACTGACGACGAGACCCAGTGGCTGACGGATGCGGAACGGGACCGGCTGGCGGGAGAGCTACAAGGAGCTCTCGGCTGACAGATTCCCGCCATGGCGGGGTTGTGCGGGCCTTCAGACGTCAGACAGCGGCATTTTCCCGCCATGGCGGGAAAATGCTCCTTGCCGAACCCTCGGACAACAACAGAACCCCGCCATGGCGGGGTTCTGTCACGTGGGCGGCCGGACCGCGGCGTACGGGCTAGGACTTCTTCGCCGCAGCCTTCTTGGTCGACTTCTTCGCCGTGGACTTCTTCGCGGTCGACTTCTTCGCCGTGGACTTCTTCGCCGTGGACTTCTTGGCGGTCTTCTTCGTCGTCCGCTTGGTCGTCTTCTTCGCCGGGCCCTTGGCGCGCTTCTCGGCGAGGAGCTCAGCGGCGCGCTCGGCGGTCAGGGTCTCCAGGTCGTCGGCGGCCCGGAGGGTGGCGTTGTACTCACCGTCGGTGACGTAGGGACCGAAGCGACCGTCCTTGACGATCATCGGCTGCCCGGAGACCGGGTCGGGGCCGAGCTCCTTGAGCGGCGGCTTGGCTGCGGCACGGCCACGCTGCTTCGGCTGGGCATAGATCTGCTCGGCTTCTTCGAGGGTGATCGTGAGCAGCTGGTCCTCGGAGCTCAGCGTGCGGGAGTCGGTGCCCTTCTTCAGGTAGGGCCCGTAGCGGCCGTTCTGCGCGGTGATCTCCTCACCGTCCGCACCGGTGCCGACGACCCGGGGCAGGGTCAGCAGCTTGACCGCGTCCTCGAGCGTGATGGTCTGCAGGTTCATGCTCTTGAACAGGCTGGCGGTGCGGGGCTTGGCGCCCTTCTTGGCGTCCTCGGGGAGCTGCTCGGTCACGTAGGGACCGAACCGGCCGCTCTTCGCGACGACGGTGAGCCCGGTGTCGGGGTGGACGCCGAGGTTCAGCTCCTCGCCGGCCGGGTTTGCGAAGAGCTCCTTGGCCTTCTCCAGGGTGAGCTCGTCGGGAGGCAGGTCATCGGGGACGTTGGCACGCACCGCGAACGGGGTGCCGTCGTCGCCGGGGCCCTCGATGTAGGGACCGTAGCGACCGACCCGGAGGTTGACCCCGGACTCCGGGCTGCCGACCGGGAAGGTGGCCAGCTCGCGGGCGTCGATGTCGCCGAGACCGTCGACCAGCGGCTTGATGCCCTTGACCCGCTCGGACCCGAAGTAGAACTCCCCGAGCTCGGTGGTCATGTCCTTGCGGCCGTTGGCGATCTCGTCGAGGGTCTCCTCCATGCTCGCCGTGAACCGGTAGTCGATCTGCCGGGGGAAGTGCTCCTCGAGCAGCCTGACCACCGAGAACGCGACCCAGGCGGGCACCAGGGCGGTGCCCTTCTTGAAGACGTAGCCGCGGTTGATGATCGTCTGGATGATGCTCGCGTAGGTCGACGGGCGACCGATCTCGCGCTCCTCGAGCTCACGGACGAGGGTGGCCTCGGTGTAGCGGGCCGGGGGCTTGGTCTCGTGACCGTCGGCGGTGATGCTGGCCGCGTTGACCGTGTCACCCTCGGCGAGGTTCGGAAGCCGGGTCTGCTGGTCGTCCGAGGTCTGGTCGGCGGAGTCGGTGCCCTCGACGTACGCCTTCAGGAAGCCGTGGAACGTGATCACACGACCGGTGGCGGAGAAGACCACGTCCTCGCCCGTGGTCGCGGTGGCGCCGAGGCGGATCGCGACCGAGTTGCCGACCGCGTCCTTCATCTGGGAGGCGACGGTGCGCATCCAGATCAGCTCGTAGAGGCGGAACTGGTCGCCGGTGAGTCCGGTCTGCGCAGGCGTCCGGAACGAGTCACCGGCGGGCCGGATCGCCTCGTGGGCCTCCTGCGCGTTCTTGACCTTGGAGGCGTACGTCCTCGGGGAGTCGGGCAGGTATTCGGCACCGTAGAGCTCCCGGACCTGAGCGCGGGCGGCGCTGATGGCGTCGCCGCTCAGGGTGGTGGAGTCGGTACGCATGTAGGTGATGAAGCCGTTCTCGTAGAGACGCTGCGCGACTGACATCGTGGTCGACGCGCTCATCCCGAGCTTGCGGCTGGCCTCCTGCTGCATCGTGGTGGTGCGGAAGGGGGCGTAGGGGCTGCGCTTGTAGGGCTTGGACTCGACGCTGCGGACCTCGTAGGTCTGGTTGTCGAGAGCGGCCACGAGAGCCTCGGCGCGGGTGCGGTCGAGGTGGACGACCTTGTCGCTCTTCAGCAGTCCGTCGGGGCCGAAGTCGGTGCCGCGGGCGACGCGGTTGCCGTCGATCGAGGTGATCTTGGCCGGGAACATCCGCGGGTCGTGGTCGGAGCCGGCGTCGAAGGTGCCGGCCAGATCCCAGTAGGAGGCGGTGCGGAACGCGATCCGCTCGCGCTCACGGTCGACGACGAGCCTGGTGGCGACGGACTGGACCCGCCCGGCGCTCAGCCGGGGCATGACCTTCTTCCAGAGCACCGGGGAGATCTCGTAGCCGTAGAGGCGGTCCAGGATCCGGCGGCTCTCCTGGGCCTCGACGAGGTCCATGTCGAGCTCACGGGGGTTCTCGGCAGCGGCCAGGATCGCCGGCTTGGTGATCTCGTGGAAGACCATCCGCTTGACCGGGATGTCCTTCTTCGGCTTCAGCTCGTCGAGGAGGTGCCAGGCGATCGCCTCACCCTCGCGGTCCTCATCGGTGGCGAGGTAGAGCTCGTCGGCGTCCTTGAGGAGCGACTTGAGCTTGGCGATCTGCTTCTTCTTGTCGCTGGGCACGACGTAGTAAGGGGTGAAGCCGTTGTCGACATCGACGCCGAAGCGCCCCCACGGCTTGTCCTTGATCTTGGCGGGGGTGTCTGCCGCGCTCTGCGGAAGGTCGCGGATGTGCCCGACGGATGCCTCGACGACATACCCCTGTCCGAGGTATCCGCCGATCTTCTGAGCCTTCGCCGGGGACTCGACGATCACCAACTTGTGTGCCACTGACGTCCTTATCTCACTGCAGCAGAGCCTGGCACCACTGACAAGCTCTGGCGAGACACGTTAGCGCGTGTCTCCAGCCGGCATGGGTCCAGTCACCGCGGTTCATGCGGCACTGTGCTCTCGGACAACATGGCGTGTTGCCTTGGGCGCCGCGATGACAATACCTAGCACGCTCGGGAGTGGGAGCGTGAAATCCGTGTCTCATCGTGGTCACCGCGACGACCCCCGGAAGTCGCCCCACCGATTCTGTCGGTGGTCGTCCGTAAGGTGTCCGTCGAGGACGGCGAGACCCATCCGAACCGAGAGGTCTCTGCTGATGATCGACACCGAATACACCGACTACATCGAGGATCTGGCCACGCCCCCGGAGCACCTGGTCTGCTCCGAGTGTGCCCAGCTGCTCACCAGGACCAACGCGATCTTGGAGCGCCTGGAGGCCGAGCTGACCCGGCCGGCCACGCCGGCGCGTCCCGAACACGAGGTGGCGCTGGACTGGCTGGCCGCGCTGTGCGGCGGCCACGAGGCGGTCACCGCGCTCGATGCCGCACCGCTGGTCGAGGACGGCCTGGACCTGCCTCTCGTGGAGGATGCGGCGGGGCGTACGCAGCTGGAGGCGGTGGCCGAGCTGCTCGACGACATCGCGGCCGACTTCCCGACCGCGGAGGTGGGCTTCGCGTTGCGGCGGGCGCTGCTGCGGCTGTGGGAGATCGACCCGTTGGTCGTCGACCGACCCACGCAGCCGACTCAGGTTGCCGCCGGGATCGTGTGGACCATCCTGGGCGCCAACGGGCTCGCCGGACCGAACGGCCTGGTCACCGCGACCGCGCTCAAGGAGCGGTTGGGCCTGAAGCGGATGCCCACGGCCTACGGCAAACAGCTGGCGGCCGCGCTCCGTGGCTTCTGGCCGTGGCAGACGCAGCGGCCCTGGGGCATGCGCGACCTTCCCGACCTCGAGCCGTTGGGTTACCCGGACCTGCTCGTCTCGAGCGTGCGCCGACGACTGATCAGGCTCCGGGACCAGGCGTGCCTCCTGCGGGACGGAGGAAGCCCTCGCTGACCAGCTCCTGGGCGATCGGCAGATAGCTGCTGCGCACGACCGCGGGGTCGCGGTCGAGGATCTGCGCGAGCGCGTCGAGGATCTGGCCGACGGCCAGGTCGCCGTCGCAGGCGCCCGCGAAGGCCGCCTCGATGGTGTCGGCCTGGCGAGCGCGGCGTAGGCCACGCTGCTGACGGAGGATGACGGTGCTCGGGTCCTCGGCGCCGGGCTGGCCGAGGGTTTCCTGCTGGACGTCCTCGGCGAGCACCAGCGTGGAGTCTTCGGTGACCTCGACGCGGGCGGCCTGGCCCCATGCCCTGATCGCCGGGGCGATCGGCTGCTCGACGTCGTAGGGCCACTCCAGGAGCTCTCGCTTCGGGTTGCTCGCGCCGGTGCGGTGAAGGTTGATCCAGCCGAACCCGACGCCTTCGATCTTCTGCTCCTCGAACCACGACAGCCAGGTGTCGTAGCGGGTCAGGTAGTCCTCGGCGCCGTGGTGGCCGGAGTCCTTGAGCCAGAGCTCTACGTACGCCGCGGGATCGAGCACCTCACGCTGGACCACGAATGCGTCGACCTCGTCGCCGAGCCAGCCCTCGAGGCGGTCGTCCCAGGGCTGCTCCTCGGAGATGATCCAGTTGCCCAGGATCTGACACCAGCCGCCCTCGGTGAGCATGCCGGGAGCCGTCTTGACGATGTCCTCGACCACCCGGTCACCCGGGAGGCCGGAGTCGCGGTAGACGAGGCGCTCGCCGGTTGCCGGGCTGATCACGAACGGCGGGTTGGTCGCGATCAGGTCGAAGCGCTCGCCGGCGACCGGCTCGAAGAACGACCCGTTGCGTACGTCGATCCGGTCCGCCACGTCGTTGAGCGCGGCGTTGAACGCGGTGATCCACAGGGCTCGCTGGTTGACGTCGGTCGCGACCACCCGATCGCTGTGGGTGGCGAGATGGAGGGCCTGCACGCCGCACCCGGTGCCGAGGTCGAGGGCGGTGCCGACCTGGTCACGGATCGTCAGTTGTGCGAGCGAGGTGGAGGCAGGGCTGATCCCGAGCACGTGCTCGGGGCCGACGCGCTGCGGGCCGCCGTCGAGCCCCGGCGTGAGATCGGAGACGACCCACAGGGCGGTGTCATCGGTGGCGTACGGGCGCACGTCGAGGCGGGCCGCGACCTCGCCGACCGACTGCTCGAGGATCCCCTCGACGGCGAGCCGGTCGACCAGCCCGGGGAGAGCCGCTTCGGCGTGGTCGAGCGAGACGGTCGTCTGCAGCAGGAAGAGCCGGATGAGGGTCTCCAGCGGGGAGCCTCCGTGGGTGCGTCGCCTGCCTGGCAGCGTCTCGTTGCGGCTGAGCGCGGCGTGGGCGATCGGGCCGAGCAGCTCGGCAACGGAGTCGTAGGAGAAGTCGGCCTGCTGGAGGGCGTCACGGAGCCGGTGCGGGAGGTCACTCACACCTGGAGCCTATGAGATCACGCGGGGAGCTGGGGCCGTCGCGAGCGCCGCGAGACGCGTGGCCTGGCAAGGCGGCGCTGCGAAGACGGCCCGGGGTTGGCCATCGAGCGGCGGCAACGCCGCCAGGACATGCGTATCGCGGCGCGCAGCAGGCTCCACCTCCCCGGGTGAGCTCATACTGGGTCAGCCCGCTGCCGCGCCCTCGGCGCTGGCGTGGATGTCGAAGACCTTGGCGAGACCGGTGATCCGGAAGATCTTGAGGAGCCGCTCCTGGGTGCAGACCAGACGCAGCATGCCGTCGTGCTGGCGGACCTTCTTCAGTCCTCCGACCAAGACGCCGAGGCCGGTCGAGTCGAGGAACTCCACGGCCTCGAGGTCGACGACGATGTCGTAGTGACCCCGAGCAACCAGCTCGGTGATCTTGTCCCTCAGCTTCGGCGCGGTATAGACGTCGATCTCGCCGCCCACGGCCACGACGGTGGCCGAGTCGAGCTCGCGAGTCGCAAGCGTCAGATCCACTTCGAAGTTCTCCTGCCAAGGAACGTGAGACAACCGACTCCGGTATCGAGCATCCTCGCGTCCGATACCCGGAGTCGATCGTAATGTAACCACGCCTCACCAGGATGCGCGCAAGAAACTCGCAACGTCATGCGGCAGAAGCGGGGCCGCAAGCGTGACGCCCACCAGGATTCTGGGAGAATATGAAGGTGTTGACGACTGCGACCGGTGATCTCGTACGCCGACTCGCTGCCGTCCCGGGTCGCGAGGACCGACTCGCTCACCTCGAGCAGGTTCCGCCCCGTGAAGCCGTCTTCGCCGACTGGCCGGCCTGGGCATCGCCCGATGTGGTCGAGGCCCTGATCGGCCGCGGGATCCGGTGTCCGTGGCAGCATCAGGCGGTGGCCGCCGAGGCCGCCCACGACGGCAGCCACGTGATCGTCTCGACCGGCACCGCCTCCGGGAAGTCGCTGGCATATCAGTTGCCCGCGCTGACCGCGATCCGAGACGGACGCGGTCCACGTGGTGAGCGCGGCGCCGGCGTCCTCTACCTCGCGCCCACCAAGGCACTCGCCCAGGACCAGCTCACCGGGCTAAGGGACCTGGGCGTCGATGTCCGCGCGGTGACCCACGACGGCGACAGCACCCGGGAGCAGCGGGACTGGGCGCGGGACTACGGCGAGTACATCCTGACCAACCCCGACATGCTGCACCGGTCGCTGCTTCCCGGACACCAGCGGTGGACGGCCTTCTTCCGGTCGCTGCGCTACGTCGTCATCGACGAGTGCCATCACTACCGCGGCGTCTTCGGGGCGCACGTCTCACACGTACTGCGCCGGCTTCGCCGCATCTGTGCCCTCTATGGCTCCTCACCCACGTTCATCCTGGCCTCGGCGACGGTCGCCGAGCCGGCGACCGCCGGCGAGCGGCTCATCGGCCTCCCGGTGCTGCCGGTGACCGCCGACACCTCACCGCGCGGCGAGCTCTCGATCGCGCTGTGGCAGCCGCCGCTGACGTCTCATGCCGGCGAGAACGGCGCGCCCGTGCGCCGCGCAGCCTCCGCGGAGACCGCCGATCTCCTCGCCGACCTGGTCTCCTCGGACGTACGCACCCTGGCTTTCGTACGTTCCCGGGTCGGTGCCGAACAGGTCGCCATGACCGCGGCCACCGAGCTGGCCGAGGTCGATCCGTCGCTGCCTGGACGGGTGACGTCCTACCGCGGTGGATATCTGCCCGAGGAGCGCCGAGCGATCGAGGCGTCACTGCGGTCGGGCGAGTTGCTGGGGCTGGCGGCGACGAACGCCCTCGAGCTCGGCATCGACATCAGCGGGCTGGACGCGGTCGTACTGGCCGGCTATCCCGGCAGGCGCTCTGCCTTCTGGCAGCAGCTCGGCCGCGCCGGACGTGGCGCCGGCGACGCACTCGGCATCCTGGTCGCCCGCGACGACCCGCTGGACACCTACCTCGTCACCCATCCGGACGCGCTGCTGGGTCAGCCGGTCGAGGCGACCGTGTTCGACCCGGCCAATCCCTACGTCGTCGGACCTCACCTCTGCGCCGCCGCTCAGGAGCTTCCGCTCACCGAGCCGGACCTACCGCTCTTCGGACCGGGCGCGCGCGAGATCGTGGACAACCTGGTCGCCTCGGGGCTTCTGCGCAAGCGGCCTCGTGGCTGGTACTGGACCGACCGCCGGCGTGCCGCGGATCTCGCCGACATCCGCTCCTCCGGCGGGTCCCAGGTGCAGCTGATCGAGGCCGAGACCGGCCGGGTCGTCGGCACGGTCGACGCTGCGAGCTCGCACGCCAGCGCACATGCCGGCGCCGTCTACGTCCACCGCGGCGAGACCTATCTCGTGCACGAGCTCGACCTGGAGGAGAACGTCGCGGTGATCTCCCGCGACGACCCCGGATACTCCACCTCTGCCCGGGAGATCACCGAGATCTCGATCGTCGCCGAGCGGGAGCAGGTCGCCTGGGGAGAGAGCCGGCTGGCCTACGGCGACGTCGACGTCACCCACCAGGTCGTCTCCTTCCTGCGCCGGCGGCAGCCGAGCGGCGAGGTGCTGGGCGAGGAGCTCCTCGAACTGCCCGAACGTAGGCTGCGCACGTCTGCGGTCTGGTGGACCGTGCCCGCGTCGGCCCTCGAGGCCGCCGGGTTGGAGGATGCGGACATCCCGGGTGCCGCCCACGCCGCCGAACACTGCTCGATCGGCCTGCTCCCGCTGATCGCGACCTGCGACCGCTGGGACATCGGTGGCGTCAGCACCGCATCCCACCCGGACACCGGCATGCTCACCGTCTTCGTCTACGACGGCCATCCCGGCGGTGCCGGGTTCTCCGAACGTGGCTTCCGAGCCGCGCGGGAGTGGCTCGGTGCCACCTTGGAGACCATCGAAGCCTGCGAGTGCGACGACGGCTGCCCCTCCTGTGTGCAGTCGCCCAAGTGCGGCAACCAGAACAATCCCCTCGACAAGCAGGGCGCGATCGTGTTGTTGCGTCTCCTCCTCCAGAAATAGGCCTACCCTGGGGAAATGTTGATCTTGGGCCTCGTGCTGATCGTCGTTGCAGCAGCTCTCATCGTTCTCGGCCTCTTCACCACCGGCAACGGTGACCTCGAGGATCCGACCGCCACTCTCCTCGGTCTCCCGGTCGGCGGGACCACGATCTTCGTGATCGGCCTCGTCGCCGGCGTACTCCTCCTCTTCGGCCTCTGGCTCACGAAGTGGGGCGGCAAGCTCCAGGCGAAGAACATGAAGGAGAAGCGCGACCTGCGCAAGCTGGCCCAGTCGCTGCAGGAGGCCACGCCCGAGTCGAAGGACGAGAGCCAGGCCTAGTCCGGCGGGGTCTCCGCCGGCCCAGCTCTCGCCTCGGCCACCGGATCTCCCGGCTGGCCGAGCCAGCGCGGGCCCTCGACCCGCACCGTGACGGTGACGTCCTCTCCCGCGGTCACACACGACTCCAAGGTGGCGTCGTTCCGTTCGGAGACAGCCGATGCCGCCGCACACGCGTCCTCGGAGATCTGAAGCGCGTTGGCTCCTGCCAACGCCGCCAGATCGGCTGCGGACTGGGCCGTGCGGTGGGCCACGAAGACCGCGCCCACCACACCCAGCGCCGCACCGAGGAAGAGCAGCAGCCCGATCACACCGATCGCGAAGGGCGCCGCCGACCCGCGTTCGCCCCGCGAGGTCCGGACCGCGCTCACCGCTCTCCCTGGATTGCCTCGGTTGCGGCAACCGCCTCGCCGCGCACGGTCACGCCCGGCATCCAGCTGAAGATCCCGCCGGGTCCGGTGACCCGGGCCTGGGCCGAGGCGACGACCTCCTCCGCGCCTGCGCTCACCCTCATCTGGGTGCCCGCAGGTCCGACCCGCCGCCCGCGGGCGGCGGCAGAGCCGCTGTCGTCGCCCCGGGCGACAGCACGCGCAGTCTCCCGGGCCGCGTCGACCACCTGGATCTGTGCCGCTCCCACCGACAGCAACCAGACCAGCCCGATGGTCACGGCCACCAGGAGCGGGATGGCCATCACCAGCTCTGCGGTGGCGGCCCCACGCTCGCCGCGCTGTCCACGGACCACGGCTCAGATCCCCAGGAGACTGAGCACGTGCTGGAACAGCCTGTTGAGCAGGTCGTTGCCGAAACCGCCGGTGAGCAGCTTGTAGAGCAGGCCGGCGAGCCCCGCGCCGGCCGCCGTGCCGACGGCGTATTCAGCCGTCGTGATCCCCTTTTCGTTCCTGTGAAGATGTGCCTTGGTCATGGTTGGTCTCCTCTGGTCGATGGCCGTCCGTACGGCCGTTCACGGACGACAATGACCCGCTCCACCGACATTCGCGACCGCCTTGTCGCCGGCTGTGGAAAACGCGCTCCCGAACACACCTTGTGGATGACAATCGGCCCGTTGATCAGGGAAAACAGGAGCGCCGAGACGTCGGTGACGCCTCGACGGTGGGTCAGATCCCGAGGTTGGAGAGAAGCCCGCCGACGACCGGGACGACGCCCAGCAGCAGGAAGGCGGGAAGGAGGCAGATGCCGAGCGGGACGGCGGCCTTGACGCCCACCGAGCGGGCCCGGTCCTCGACCTCGGCGCGTGCGTTTCTGGTGAGGTCGTCGGCGAGACGTTCGACCGTCGTGGCGACCGGGGCGCCGGTCGCTTGGGCCCGGGCCAACGCCCGACCCAGCGGCGCGAGCGCGGGATCGTCCACCAGGGTGCGCCAGGTCTTCTCCGGATCGGCTCCCAGATGGAGCCGGGACGCCGCCGGCAGCAGCCGGGCGGCAGCCGGTCCGGGCAGCGCGGCCGCGACCGCCACCAGGGCCTCTGCAGGGGCCGCGCCGGAGGACAGTGCGGCGGAGAGCAGGCGGACCAGCGCGGGCAGGTCGGCCTTGGCCGCCTCGCGCTCGCGCCGGACCTCCGCGGGTTCGACGCGACCGATGACGAGCCAGCAGACGACCCCGGCCGGGGCGGCGAGCACGGCCCCCATGGCGCCCCCGACGAAGGTGTAGACGGCACCGGCGGCGAGCAGCGCCAGCAAGGGGCGCCAACGCATCATCCAGCCACCGGAATCGCCCCGATCATCGCGAACCGCGACGCGTGCAGGAAGAGGTGAGGCCGGCGCCGGCAGCAACGCCGCTGCCAACCCGAGCGCAACCGCCACGAGCCAGGTGCTCATCTCGCCTCGACCCCACGCGCGATGCCCTCGATCCACCACAGGCCCAGCCAGCCGAGCAGCAGTCCGAGACCGAGACAGGCCAGGCCCACCGGGGAACCGAAGAGGAACGCCAGCGGGTCACCGCCGACTCCGCTGCCCATCGCCAGAGCAGCGACCGGCAGACCGGCGATCAGACGGGCGGTGGAGCGGGCCGAGCCGAGCTCGCCGTCGACCACCCGCTGGGTGGCCGCCGCCGCGCGCAGATCGAGCGCGACCCGGTCGAGCGCATCCGCGAGACCGCTTCCGGTCTGGTGAGCGATCTGCCAGGCCGCGGCGACGACCCGGAGCGAACTCGCCCCGGGCACCTCGGCAACCTCACGCCAGGCGGCGGGGACGTCCGAGCCCATCCGCTGCGCCTCCGCGACCGGCTCGATCACCGGCCACTCCGCCGCGAGCTGTGACAGCGCCGGTCCGGGTGGATGTCCGGCGGCCAGCTCTGCGGCCATCTGCTCGCAGGCTTCGACCACGCGGTCGGCCGTACGTCCCGCCGCGATCCGTTCGCAGCGGCGCCGCCACAGGGCGACGCCGCCGAAGGTGGCGATCCCGAGCAAGACAGCCGCGACGACCGCCTTGCCCGGGAAGACGATGGGGATGACGGCGACCAGGACGAACGACCATCGCGGCACCCGCCACGCAGACTCCCGTGATCCGACCACGGCCCGCGGGCGGATCATCAACGCTGCCGCAGCACCTGCCAGGCAGGCGACCAGTCCGAGACCGACCCCACTCACCGGTCCGCTCCCAGCAGCGACTCCAACCGGCTCGAGGCGGGCCCGGCGACGACATCGCCGTCGGCGGCCACGGAGCAGGCCGTCTCCATCCGGACCAGCCCGTCCGCACCGCGTAGCGGGACAGCGACCTCGGTCAGCACCCGGCGGCCCTCACGCCGCCGCAGATGCACGACCACGTCCACCCCGGAGGCGAACTGGCTGTGCGCCGCGTCCCGGCCTAGGCCCGCCGCGAGCGCCAGCGCCTCCACCCGGGCCGGGACGTCGGCGGCTGAGTTGGCGTGCAGCGTGCCGCAGCCGCCCTCGTGCCCCGTGTTCAGCGCAGCGAGCAGGTCGACGACCTCGGCACCCCGCACCTCCCCCACGACCAGCCGGTCCGGCCGCATCCGGAGAGCCTGACGGACCAGCGTGTGGAGCTCGACCGCACCGGCGGCCTCGATGTTGGCCGGGCGCGCCTCGAGACCGACCACGTGCGGATGGTCCGGGCGCAGCTCGGAAGCATCCTCCACGAGCACCAGCCGCTCCTCGGGCGGCACCAGCGACAACAGCGACGCCAGCAGGGTGGTCTTGCCGGTGCCCGTGCCGCCGGAGACGAGAAAGGCGGACCGCGCCAGCACCAACCGCCGCAACAGATCGGCCACGATCGGAACGACCATTCCCGAAGACTCGAGCTCGGAGAGTGTGAACGCCCGCGCTGAAGGCACTCGCAACGAGATCACCGTGCCCGGACGCGCCAGCGGCGCGAGCACCGCGTGGAACCTGCTGCCGTCGCTCAGCCGCAGGTCGACGTAGGGCGAGGCGTCGTCGAGCCGGCGTCCGGCCCCCGCAGCCAGGCGCTGGGCCAGCCGCCGGACCGCGTCGTCGTCGGGAAACGCCACCGGAGCGGGTTCCAGGCCGGATCCGCGGTCGATGAAGACCTGGTCGGGCCCGTTGACGAGGACGTCGGTGACTCCGGGAAGCCGCAGCAGCGGCTCCAACGGCCCGGCCCCCACCACGTCACGGCGCAGCATCTCGAAGACCCCGAGCACCGTCGCGTCGCCGACGATCCGTCCCTCGGCCCGAAGCGCCTCCTGGACCCGGTGCGGGGTGAGCTCTCCCGGCGTACGCGCCAGGTGGTCGCGCACCAGGTCGACGACCTGAGGCGCGATGTCGACCGCCCCGACTCCGCCGATCATGCCGCCATCACCCCGCTCCGAAGCCGGCAGCGCACCAGCACCTCGGCCGCCGCACGGGCCAGCGGCGCCCGCTTGGAGCGGATCGGCCCGAGCCCCAGGTCGATGGCCTCCGAGAGCCCGCGCTGGTCGGACATGGAGGCGATGACCGGAAGGCCGAGCGCACGCCCGACCGCCTCCGGCTCGGCGGCGCGACCGCGGACGACGACCCGCACCCGGTCCCGTTCGGGAAGCCGGGAGATCAGCCGCGCGGCGGAGGCCGTCCCGGTCACGTTTCCGCGAACCACGACCAGGACGACGTCGCAGCCGCTGAGCAGCGCCTCCGCCGCCGGATCCGACTCACGGGGCAGGTCGACGACGACCAGGTCGTGCCCTCGCCGGGCCGCGGCGAGGACCTCGCGCACGACCTCGGCCCTCGGGGGCACCACATCGGCACCCGGCCACCCCAGCAGGCCCAGCGACCCGACGTGCGGCACCGCCTCGCGCAGCGCCCGGGCACCCAGCCGCCCGGCGGTCTGCCCGAGGTCTCCCCAGGTCACCCCGGGCATCTCGTCGAGCCCGAGCACCCTTCCGGCACCGGGCCCGAGCCGGTCGGCGTCGATCAGCAGGGTCGGCCCACGGTCGGCTCCCAGGCTGGCCAGGGCCGCGGCGTACGTCGTCGCCCCGGCCCCGCCCGATCCGGCCAGCACGCCGACCACCATGCCGTGGCCGCCCTCGCCGTCGCCGACGTCGGCGAGCAGCCCGGCGACCACGGTCTCGGCCGCGGGCAGCTCCAACAGCGTCTCGGCGCCGACTTCGAGGGCGGCCCGGAGAAGCGGCTCACCGGTAGCGCCCCAACTCACGACGTACACCCCGTCCCTCCTCGGCGGACACAACGACGCCACCTCCGCCAGGAGATCGGCGCCGACGAGGATCAGCGGTGGTCGTTGCCATCGGCGCAGGGCACCGGCGGCATCGGTGCACTCCTCGACGATGACGCCCGAGGCAGCGGCCAGACGGGCCGCCTCAGCGGCCAGCAACGAGTCCGAGGTGATGACGAGAGGTTCCGAGGTCATGGCAGCAGGATCCGCCGCGGCACCGACGATTCCACCCGAAAATCGGGAGCCTGTGGATAACTCGGTCCCGGACCCGCCCTGTGGATGATGATCGGCCCGCCCAGTTGGCGTCTACCATGTCCGCATGACACGCATCGCTGCGTTCTTCGATCTCGACAAGACGATCATCGCGAGGTCGAGCACGCTTGCGTTCTCCAAGCACTTCCAGGCCGGCGGCCTGATCACCCGCGCGGCCATGATCCGCTCGGCCTACACCCAGTTCGTCTACGTCGTCGGCGGGGCCGATCACGACCAGATGGAGAAGATGCGCAAGGCGCTCTCCGAGATGGTCACCGGGTGGGACGTTGCGACAGTGAAGGAGATCGTCGCCGACACCCTCCACAACGTGGTCGATCCGCTCGTCTACGAGGAGGCCGTGCAGCTCATCGAGCAGCACCACGCCCAGGGCCACGACGTCATCATCGTCTCCGCCTCCGGCACAGAGCTGGTCGAGCCGATCGGCGCGATGCTCGGCGCCGATCACGTCGTCGCCACCCAGATGGGGATCAAGGACGGTCGCTACACCGGCGAGATCGAGCTCTACGCCTACCGCGAGGAGAAGGCCCGCGCGGTTCAGCAGCTGGCCGAGCGCTTCGGCTACGACCTGGAGCAGTCCTACGCCTACTCGGACTCGATCACCGACACCCCCATGCTGGAGGAGGTCGGTCACGCCTTCGCGGTCAACCCCGACAAGGACCTCCGCAAGGTCGCCAAGGAGCGCGGCTGGGACATCCTGGTCTTCAACAAGCCGGTCGCGCTGCGAAGCCGGGTGCTCACTCCGTCCACGCCGACCCTGGCCGCGCTGGCCGTCGGCGGTGCCGTGGCGATCGCCGGCGGGGTCATCTGGGCCGGCACGAAACGCCGTCGCCTAGGCGCCTGACGCAATTCTGCAGGAGCGACATGATCCTCCTCATCCTCCAGAAATTCCAGCCTTGAATCTGGCCGCCAATCAGCGTAGAAACAATGTCGTAACAAGACGTACACGAGGCCAGGCACCCACGCGGCGATCCACCCATCTGATGGGGTGCTGTAGCCGGGGAGAAATCCCGGCGCAGTGACCAGACCTTGCACGCTTGGTAACCAAAAGGTCTCGTGGACACGGTGGCATCCGGTGTTCACAACCCACCGGGTGCCACCACTTTATTCGGCCGCGTCCAGGCGCAGCGGCGAAGCCTCGGCCCCGGCGGCGTACGCCTCTGCCGCATAGAGCAGCCACGAGTGCGCACCCGCCCGGCCGCCCTCGCGGAAGCCGCGCAGGTTGGACTCGTAGGCGGCCCGCAGCGCCAGGTGACCGGCCTCGGGCACAACCAGCGACTTCTCGTCCACCCCGCGCGCGACCAGGATGAGCCGCTCCGCGGCACGCGCGACCAGCCCGTTGTGGGACGCGAACGGCGCCGACGTCGCCAGATCGGCGTGCACGAACGCCGCCACGACCAACGCCGGTGCGGACGTCGGCGCGAGCAGCAGGTCGGAGAGCCGACGCAACCTCTCGGCCGCATCCGCCGAGCGCGGCCGACCCAGCTCCTCGGCCTCCAACGACGCCCCCGCAGCCAGCGCGTGGATCCGCGCGAACGCCTGCAGGGGCGCCTGCTTCACCACCGGCACCAGCGAGAGCAGCTCGGTCGAGAGCCGCACTGCGTCCTGCGCGATCGCGTCCCCGCCGGAGGCACGGACCTCGCCCAAGGACGAGGAGGACCCTTCCAGCACGGCTGACGCGTGCGCCCCGCGCAGCAGCGACTCGGCGGTGGTCTCGGGGGACGTACGCCGCAGTCCCCGGTCACGCAGCATCACGTCGATGCCGTCACGAGCTGCGGCGAAGCCCGAGGCCACACCTTCGAGCGACACCAACCGGGCGAGCGGATCATCCTTCACACGATGAAGTCTAAGCGGGGGTTACCCTGGCCACGATGACGGACCCAGCGAACCCCGACCCGGCACGCTCCTTCGGAAGCGTGGCGGACAGCTATGACCGCGGGCGCCCGTCCTACCCGGTCGATGCGGTGAAGTGGCTGGTCGGTGACGAACCGGTGAGCGTTCTCGAGCTGGGCGCCGGCACCGGCAAGCTCACCGAGGTGCTCGTCGGCCTGGGCCACGACGTCTTCGCGACCGACCCGGACGACGCGATGCTCGACATCCTCTCCGAGAAGCTCCCGGACGTACGCGCCACCAGCGGCACCGCCGAGCAGATCCCGACCGGCGACAGTCTCTACGACGTGGTCGTGGTCGGGCAGGCCTTCCACTGGTTCGACCACGCGAAGGCGCTGGCGGAGGTCGGGCGGGTGCTGCGTACGGACGGACGACTCGCCGTGATCCAGAACGAGCGTGACGAGCGGATCCCCTGGGTGCGCAAGCTGGGCCGACTGATCGGCAAGCAGGACAACGACTTCGACCCGACGAGGATCCTCGACGACTCCGGACTGTTCTCGGCGGCCGAGGCCAAGACGTTCCGTCACTGGCAGCTCGTCGACCGCCACTCGATCCAGGACCTGGTGCTGTCGCGGTCCAACGTCGCGGTCCTCCGGCCGGAGGCACAGGACGAGAAACGACGAGAGGTGCTGGCGTTCTACGACGGCTACGGCCGCGGCATGGACGGCATGCAGCTGCCCTACAACTGCCGCGGCTGGCGCGCGCAGGTGCTCCCGCATGCCCAGGCCAAGCACACCGACGACGCCGTCGAGGTGCACGACGCCCTCGAGGTGCACGACGCCGACCGGCCGACGGTGCCGCTGGCCAAGCGCACCGACACCGCCGTACGCCTGCCGCGGGTCGTCACCGACCCCGAGAACGGCGACGACGACCTGCTCATCGACTTCCGGTGAGCGGGTCGCGAGCCTTCGTGGTGGCGGCGTCGCGCGCCGGGTCCATCAGGTCGAAGCTCTGGATGACCCAGAAGATCGCGAAGCACACCAGCAGCGACACCTCGGTCGCCAGCAGCCAGAGGTGCCACCCGGCCAGGCCGAGCACGATGCCGGCCGCCAGCAGCAGCACCATCGCCACGACCAGCGCCCAGTAGGTCTTGTCCAGCCGGGTGCGCGCCTTGTCGGCCTCGCGCGCGATCTTCCGTACGCCCCAGTCGGTGTTGAGCACGACCGCCAGCGCGAACGGCGTGAAGGTGAAGATCGCCGCGAGCCCGTGTGCCTTGGTCGCGAAGGTCTCCTGGTCGATCAGCAGCCAGCCGACACCGACGACCCACGCCCCCGCGACCGAGACCAGACCGATCAGCCCCCAGCGCGACGGCCAGGCGCCGGCAGCGGCACGCTTGCGGAGCCCGAAGATCAGCACGACCACCCAGCCGATCGCCATCACCGCCAGATAGCTCCAGGCGTTGTTCACGATCGCCGCCTTGTCGATCTCCTGCCCGACCTCGGGTGTCGGCACGAAGCCGACCATCGGCGCCGACAGCCCGGCGAGGTTGAGGGCGGTGTCCTCCGCGTCGGTGTATCCCCGCAGCACCACCAGACACACGCCCAGCGCGCACAGGACGGCGGTGAAGACCGGGCCAGCAGGGGTGTAGTAGTAGGACGAGATGGAGGTCTGCCACTCCCCGCTCACGATCGTCTCGGCACCCACCGAGACCGCCAGGCCCAGAAGCAGACAGCACAGCGCGAAACGGACATAGCGGTACGTCGTCACCTCGGTCGTCATGGTTCCCGAAGGTAGCGGGATCCGGCCACCGGTGCGCCTCTATCGGGCAGCGCGTCCGAGACCCGCGCCATCCGTTCACCGAACAATCTCGGTGAACGCATAGCGTGACGCACGCCACATCCGATAGCGTAAATCAACTCCGGATCCCCGCCGGTTTCGAGAAATCCTCCGTCCCTCCCTACGATGCGCGCGTGAAGATGACGAACAAGTGAAATCACGCGTCCCGAGCCGACGACGCCTTGGGATGTTCATCCCGAAGCGTTAGCGTCCACCCCGGATGCCGAAGGCGCCCGATGTTGCCCTGAACTCGTTCACACGGGCCTGCTGGCTGATGCTCGATCAGCGACGATCACCTGCAAAGCCGCATATCTCTGCCGTAGCCCCACCAACTCCAACGCTCGGGCGATGCCGCCCTGCGGACCAGTGAGGTCGACATGTCTGACGTGGCATACCTCGAGGACGGCCCGTCCGTCCTCTCCCTGTACGAAGGTTTCTTCGCCGGCGGCGCCCGGATCCTGCATACCGCCGTCGTCCGCGCGCTCGATGCCACCACGCCTCATCGGCACAGCGTGCTGAGCCTCAGCGACCGTGTCCAGCGCGAGTTCACCGCCCAGCGGATCTCCTCGGACAACTCCTACCGGCGCCTGACCTCGGCAGGTGTGCCCGTCCGAGCGTTGAGGCGTACGCCGACCGGCCCGATCACCGCCAGCCAGCTCAAGCGGGTGGCGCAGTCGGTGGCGAAGGCGGACGTCGTGCTCTCCCTCAAGGAGCAGCCACTCACGGTGCTGGGCAAGGTCGGCACGTCGGGCACTCCGCTGATCACCTGCCTGCACCGCTCCGACCCCGAGCATCAGGGGGCCGGCGTACAGGAGCTCATCGACCTCGACCGGGCCGGGCTGCTGACCGCGGCGGTGTGCTGCGCGGAGTCGACGCAGCGGGCCTACCACGAGGCGACCGGCATCCCGCTGGAGCGACTGCCGGTCTTCCCGAACGGTGTGGACCTCCACAAGTTCCGCACCGACGCCGACCTGCGGGCGAGCAAGCGCGCCGAGCTCGGCGTGAGCGGCGAGCAGCCGGTCGTGATGATCGCGGCCCGCTTCGGCGAGATGAAGAACATCCCGCTCTTCGTCCGCGCCGCGCGCCGGTTCGTCCGGGAGCACCCCGACGCCCACCTCGTCATGTGCGGTGCCGGGATGACCGCGGAAAACCCGGCCTTCGCAGCACTCGTGGCCGAGGAGCTCGGCGCGTGGCCGGCCCTGGAGACCAACCTGCACGCCCTGGGGATCCAGAGCCAGATGGCGCCGCTCTACAACGCCGCCGACCTGATCACGCTCACCTCGGCGTTCGGCGAGGCCGCCCCGCTGTGCCTGCTCGAGGGGATGGCCTGCGGTGCGGTCCCGGTGACCACGGCGGTCGGCGACGCTCCGGCGATGGTCGGCGACCCGCGCCTGGTCGCGTCCTTCGACCCGGCCGAGATGGCCGAGACCTGGAAGGTCGCCTTCGCCCAGCGCGAGGAGCACTTCGAGCGCATCTTCCGCAACCGGCAGCGCCTCTCCGAGCAGCGGCTCTTCGACGCGTACGCACGGCTCATCAAGGAGTCCGCCGACACGGCTCTCATCCCGGTCGCGGTCTGAGACGGCCGCTGGTCGAGCCCCGTGAGCTGTCTCTTATACAC